>DYHQ01000057.1 GCA_020724065.1 Candidatus Puniceispirillum sp.
AATTTGTGCCGCTGCACGGGATATACGAAAGTTGTCGAAGCAATTCGGCTGGGCGCGCTGAGACTGAGGGGCAATCCATGAGTCACGAAGTCCTCATAGAAGCTGGGGGACTCTCGGAGGCCGGTCAGGCTTTCTGTTTGGTGATTGTGACCGTCACGAAAGGCTCGACACCCAGACAGGCCGGAGCGATGATGCTTGTGCGCGCGGACGGTTCGTCTATTGGAACGATCGGCGGTGGTGCCGTCGAGAGTGCTTCTATCGAAGAAGGAAAAGCGGCAATTCTCGATGGACAAGTGCGCATGCGAATCTATGCCCTCGATGAGAAGGTCGAGGGCGTGCCGATAGGTAGCATCTGCGGCGGTCAAATGGAGGTCTTCTTCGCGCCGACTCCTGCGCGCGAGGTGCTCTATCTTTTCGGCGGTGGACATGTCGGAAAGGCGACAGCCACGATTGCAGCACAAGCCGGTTGGCAAGTGGAAATCTTTGATGACCGGCCCGAAATGGCAACGCGCGAGCGGCATCCTCACGCAACCCGATTGCACACTGGCGATATTGTCGCGCGGGCGCGAGAGCTCAAAGTCGAACCAAAAGATTTCGTGACGATTGTCACGCATCGGCATGATTTGGACTTCGCGATTTTGAAAGAGATTCTGCCGAAAGGTGCTGGGTATATCGGCGTGATTGCGAGCCGCGCGAAGGCTGCCGAATTTCGCAAGGAACTGACGGACGCGGGATTTCAAGCCGAGGATATTGACAAAGTGCACATGCCGATTGGGCTTTCGATACATGCACGGACTCCAGAGGAAATTGCCGTGGCCATTGTCGCTCAAATGATTGAGATTCGACGAAGCTCTCTAATGAGAACTCCATGACTCAGATTCTTGTGCCGAAAGATTTGCAGGAAGCCCTGGAGCTTCTTGCGATAGACCACCCGCCGAGACTGCTTGCGGGTGGGACGGATTTGCTCGTTTTGCGCAAGGATAATCCGGAGAAATTCGCAAGCTTCTTAGTGCTCGAGAATGTGCGCGAACTCTGCGGCATTCACAAGGAGAATAACCGCATTCGCATTGGCAGTCGCGCAACTCACAGTGAAATTGAACACAGCAGTATTTTGATGAAATACGCGCCGGTCTTGGCTCATGCGGCTGCGGAAATTGGCAGCGTGCAAATCCGCAATCGCGGCACTATCGGCGGCAATATCGTCAATGCATCGCCCGCAGGAGACCTCATTCCGGCGTTAATTGCACTTGACGCGGTGGCTGAACTTCATTCGCTCTATAGGAAGCGAGAGATTCCACTGCGAGAATTTTTTCTTGGACCCGGCAGAACCGTATGTCGCCTGAACGAGTTGCTCGTGGCGATTCATTTTGAGCTTCCTGATGCGAGAGAGCACGGCGTATTTCTGAAGATAGGGCCGCGAAAGGCTGTCGCGTGCTCAAAGGTGAATGTGGCGGTGCAGGCCTTGATGCATCACCGAACCGTCGAATGGATTCGGATTGCCCTGGGTGCTGTTGCGCCGACGGTGATTCGCGCACCTCGAACCGAAGCTTGGCTGCAAGGCAAACGGCTTTCGCCCGAGCTCATCGCGGAAGCGAGAGCAATGGTTCGCGAAGAAATCTCGCCGATTACAGATATTCGTTCGACAGTGGAATATCGGCGCCATGTTGCAGGGGTTTTGATCGAGCGAGCCCTCGAATCTTCTCTTTCAAAATGAAATTATATCCTCAACATCGCCGCGTGGATGGCATCGGCAAAGTCACCGGCAAGGCCATCTTTGGCGCGGACCAAATGCCGGGCCATCTGCTTTATGGCGCCGTCAAGCGTGCCGGAATTCCGCACGCGCGGATTGTACGCGTGGATACGGAAAAGGCGCGGAACTGCCCCGGCGTGCGCGCCGTTCTGACCGCCAAGGACATTCCGGGAGCGCACGGCTTCGGAATCGTTGTTCCGCATCAGCGCGTCTTGGCGGATGACAAAGTGCGTTACTTCGGCGACGGCGTCGCAGCGGTCGCGGCGGAAACCGAGGAACAAGCTCGCTTCGCTGCGGAGCAAATCGAAATAGAATATGAGACCTTGCCAACGATTTCTTCTCCCGAAGAAGCACTGAAATCGGATGCACCCCTCGTGCATGAAGGCTCGAATCTGGCTGTTGAGCATCGAGTCCGTCACGGCGAAGGCGAGAAACCGCCTGATGCCGCGGTTACGCTTGAACGCACCTATCGTACGCAGCATGCGGAGCATTCCTATATCGAGCCGGAGGCAATTGTCGCATGGCCTGCGGAACATGGCGGCATTGTTGTCAAAGGCTCGGTACAAAATCTATTCTCAACACGACGTTCGCTTGCAGCGGTGCTTGATTTGCCGCTGAACAAAGTGCAAGTCATTCAGACAACCCTGGGGGGTTCGTTTGGCGGCAAGGATGAAGCGATGACATTGCTTTCCTGCCGCGCGGCACTTCTGGCACTTGCGACAGGTCGGCCAGTGAAGATGGTCAATTCGCGCGAAGAATCGTTCATTGAATCGTATAAGCGGCATCCTTATCGCTTGCATTATGAACTCGGTGCGGATAAGGACGGGCAACTTCGGTCGATGCAAATTGATATTCTCGCGGACGCTGGCGCCTACGCTTCAACGAGTCAATTTGTCACTTGGCGCTCGACGGTCCAGGCGACGGGGCCTTATCGCGTGCCGTGGGTGAGAACGCGAGTGCGTGCGGCCTTCACGAACAACAACTACACGGGCGCAATGCGCGGATTCGGCTCGCCCCAAGTGAATTTGGCCATTGAATCCTTCATGGACGAGCTCGCGGAAGAAGTTGGCAAAAGCCCGCTCGAAATTCGCCGCTTGAATGCGTATCGCGACGGCGATGTTACACCTACAGGCCAGCAACTACCGGGCAAGGTGACGATAGTCGAAGCTCTCGAAGCGGTTGCGCGCGCGAGCGATTTTGAAAGGAAATGGAGAGAGAATCGAGCAAGGCAAAAAGAAGCGGGTGCAATCAAGCGCGGGATTGGATTGGCCTGCAGCTATCGTGGCGTTTCGCTCGGCGCGGAAGGAACCGATGCTGCCGGGACACTCGTCGCGATTCAAACTGATGGCTCGGTTACCATCTCGTCTGGCATCACAGATATGGGTCAAGGAGCTCAGACCGCGATGAGTGCGGTGGTCGCCGAAGCGCTCGGAATTTCGCTTTCACAAATCCGATTCCTTAACACGGATACGGACCGCGTTCCTGATTCGGGGCCGACTGTGGCATCCCGCGCAACGATTATGGGCGGCAGCGCGGCCTATGATGCAAGCATCGCGTTGCGAAAGCGGCTGCTGGAATTTTCAGCCAGAACATACCGCGGAGACGACAGTGATTTTCGCTTGGAAGACAACGCGCTGTGGCGCTGTGATGAACGATTGATGAGTTTCCATGAGTTCGTGGACAAGGCTTTCGCGAGTGGCATTTCGTTGATGGCGCTCGGATGGCACAAAGCTCCGAAAACCACTTGGCGCGAAGAGCACGGTCAGGGCACGGCGTATTTCACTTATGTCTATGGCGCGAATGCAGCGGAAATCGAAGTGGATACGCAAACGGGGCAAGTGCGCATTCTCGATGTGTGGGTGTGTCACGAAGTGGGCAGAGTCATCAGTTACGCTCAGGCGTGCGGGCAAGTCTATGGCGGTGTCGTGATGGGCATGGGCTATGGTCTGCTCGAAGAATACTACCAAGAACAAGGCATCCCGCGAATTAAGAACTTTGACGAATACACGCTCGCCACGGCTTTGGACGCGCCGAATATTCATGCTTCGTTTCTCGAGCATCCCGACGCACTCAGTCCGATTGGCGCGAAATCTCTTGGCGAACCAGCGACCGAAATTTGCGCTCCGGCAGTTTTGAATGCGATTTTCAATGCGACGGGACGGCGCATTCGAGAACTCCCGGCATCGCTTGAGCGAGTGCTGCTCGGTCGGCAATTGCGTCGTCATGGAATCCGAACAAGCCTCGCAAAGGAAGCGCCATGAACCCCCGTCGCATTGAACAGCCCACAACACTTCCAGAAGCACTCGCGGTTCTGAGAACAGAAAACGCGCGGCCAATGGCGGGTGGAACCGACCTCATGATTGAGCGGCGGCGTGCTCCATTCGATGCGGATGAAATCTGGGTGGCTCTTGGTCGTCTCTATGGCCTGCGGAACATACGACACGAAGAGGGTTGGTGGCATATTGGGCCTCTTGTGACGCACGCTGAACTTGCCGATCATAGCGAGCTTCAGCGCGTGGCTCCTTTTCTGCCGCAGGCCGCGTCTCTCGTCGGTTCGCCTCAAATTCGCGCGCAAGGCACGGTCGGCGGAAACATCGCGAATGCGGCAAGCTGCGCCGATACCGTTCCGCCTTTGTTTGCGCTCGATGCGGAAATCACGCTCGAAAGCGCCGGACAAAAACGCACTGTTTCGCTCGCCGATTTCTTCTTGGCACCCTACGAGACTATCCGAAAGCGCGATGAACTGATTACCGATATTTCCTTTCCCGATTTGCCTCATGGCTCACGCACAGCCTTCTTGAAACTTGGCCGTCGTCAAGCCTTGGCGATTTCGCGCCTTTCCGTGGCTGTGCTTGTCACTGGCAACGAAACGCTCGATGATGTTCGCATTTCCGTTGGGAGCGTTTTGCCGCGCTTTGGTCGCTTGTCTGAGGCAGAAGAGATGCTGAAAGGCAAGCCTGCGCACTACGACCTCTTCCGAGAAGCTGGCCGCGCGGGTAGCGCCGAAGCCGTCCGTATCGCGGGTCGCCGCTGGTCCACTGACTATAAGGAGCCTGTCTTGGCTACACTCATTCATCGCGGACTCTGCATTGCCTGTGGGATTACTTGGGAGTAAATGGCTGCGACTTTTAGAAATCTCAGATAAATGTCAAGGGGGACGACTCATGACTTTTCGTGCGTTATTTGTTGCTGTGGCACTCGCTACATTGGCGGCTTCCTCCTTCGCTCAGGATTGCTTCATCTATCTTAACTACTATTATGTTGACGAGGAGCCGCCTATGACCTGTGATCGGTGCTGGGGAGAGGGACCGATACCTGATGGGCCGACCGAGGTGAAGGTTTATGAGTATCCCAGTGGGCAATTTCTCGGTGTGAACACGACTTTCAACGGTCAAGCAGAGTTGGGAGCCGCAGGCTATTTCATTTCCTATCAACCCATTGTCTGGTTCTCCGGTCGTCGCGTGTATGCAGTAGTCCGGTATGGCAATATAGAATATGAATCCAGGCTCTTCACCATGGGCCTGGATGTCAATGTTGAGACCGTGCAGTCTGATTGGGCATGCATGTTCATCGAGACATGGGCGTTTTTCCGCTTTGTATATCCGGGAGATTCTCTGTGTTCCGAACATTTTCCGCTCACCAGCAACGGCTGTTGGACCGGGACGCCTATCCCCGACGGGACGCCGCTGAACATCTTTGTCAACGGTCTTCTTTGCGATTCATTTGAAATGAATTCGGGTGACATTTGCTCTGATACAATTCAAGGCGGATTTTTCGCACAGCAAGAGCCATTCAGCGCGAGCGCGGGATGTACAGTCTACCTGCAGGTTGTGTATGACAGTTGCCGCTACTGGACTAATTCCTTTACGCTTAATATAGGGTACCAGGCATTTCCTCTGACCGAGGCCGACTGGAACTGCGAATGCAGGCCCTGCTGTCTTTCCGGGCCACTAAACGGCACGCTCGGACCGGGCAGTTATCGTGTTACGGGCGCGATTTCCGTCGTGGCCACAGACAGTTTGACGCTCTTGCCTGGGACAATTTTCACCTTTGATGGACCGTATCCGTTCAACATCTATGGGACTCTTTTGGCTGAGGGGACGGAAACCGATTCGATTGTCTTCACTACCGACACTTCGGCCAATCCGGACCGCTGGCGGGGATTGCGATTTAATGGTTCAAATAGTTCCGGGTGTCGACTTGCCTATTGCCTTATTGAGAACGGATTTGCGACTGGCAGTTTGCCAGATGGCAACGGCGGCGGTGGGGTATATTGCGACAGATCCTCGCCGGCATTCATGAATTGCACGATAAGCGGAAATTCGGCATCCGCAGGTGGAGCGGTATACTGCGGCGATTCCTCACCGACCTTCATGAATTGCATCTTCAGCGACAACTATGCCTACAATGGTGGAGGGGTGGGCTGTTATGCGGAATCGTCGCCCATCTTTGCTAACTGCACCTTTATCCGCAATATTGCGGATGGTTTTGACTTTGGGCTTGGTTATGGTGGAGGAGTGGATTGTGAGGGCGAACATTGCTCACCCAACTTCACAAATTGTATAATTAGTCAGAATGCAGCAATCGGCTGGGGCTGGCTCTCAAGCACGGGCGGTGGCGTGGCGTGCGGCTATTATTCATCGCCGACCTTTGTGAATTGCGCTATTACTGGCAACACGGCAACAGTATGCGGAGGTGGGATTCTTTGCGACTACTATGCTTCACCTTCTTTCACCAGTTGTTGTATCACACACAACAGCGCATATTCCGGTAGTGGCGGGGTGTGTTGCTCGGAAGGGTCTTCGCCGACCTTCACCAGTTGCACCATCAGCAGCAACTCGGCGGATCGTGATGGTTGCGGAGTGTATTGTGGAGGAGGGTTCTTTGAGATCCCTCCTGCCCCCATTTTTAACAGCACTATCATCGCATTCTCCGTAGGTGAGGGAATGCGGTTTGAATCAATTGCCGAAGAGAGTCAAATCGTTTACTGCAATTTTTTTGGCAATAGCGGTGGTCCCCTCGGAGGCGAAATCCCTACTGGACTTGGCCAGCTTGTGACGACCAACGCCAACGGCGATTCATGCGACGCCTATTTCAACATTTTCCTCGATCCGATGTTTGTGGACACGTCTGCAGACGATTATCATCTCCTGGCGGGCTCGCCCTGCGTTGATGCGGGAGATCCAACATTGCCGTATGACCCAGACAGCACAATTGCGGACATAGGAGCGTTTTACTACCATCAAAGCGGCGTGGATCTGCCCGCGATTCCACTGCCAAGCGCTCATGCTCTTCACCCAAATTTCCCCAATCCTTTCAATCCTGTGACCACGATTCGCTATGATGTGCCCACGACTGGCAGAGTCAGCCTGACCATTTTCAATTTGCTCGGGCAGCGAGTGGCAACGCTGCTTGATGGAAATCAATTTGCGGGCTCCCACACCATCGTTTGGGATGCGTCGAATCTGCCGTCGGGACTTTATCTGTGCCGAATGAAGGCAGCGGGATTTGAGCAAACGAGAAAGATGTTGTTGGTGAGGTGATTCCCCCCTTTTGTTCCCCCCACAAAGTGGAGGGAAGATTCTGTAGGGGCGAGGCGTGCCGTGCCCGCCTGTTGCGGCCAGGTTGATACCTTGGCTCAGCGAAGACTCATACATCGCGGCGGCGAATTTCCTAATTCGCCCCGACCCTCAGTCGCCGCGCATGGGTGCCCTCACCCTGCGCGAAATTCGGAATTTTGAGATAGATTCATGAAACCAATAAAAGTCGGATTAGTCGGTGCGGGGTATCTTGGCGCGATTCACGCCAAGCTCCTCGCAGCGTTGGGCGAAACATGGGTCGGCGTGTTTGACCTCAATTCGGAGGTGGCTGCCCAAGTCGCCACTCAATGGAACAGGCGCGTCTTTGGCTCACTGGAGAGCCTGCTCGATGAGGTGGACGGAGTGCTTGTCGCTTCAGCCACCAGCTCGCACTATGAGATTGCGAAGCGCGCGCTGGAGCGAGGCAAACATGTTTTCTTAGAGAAGCCGATGACCAGCACGGTTGCTCAAGCCGAAGAGATCGTCGCGCTCTCCCAAGAGAAAGAGCTTGTGCTTCAGGTCGGGCATGTCGAACGCTTCAATCGAGCGGTTCGAGCGCTCGGCCAAAAAGCTCCGCGGCCTCAATTTATCGAGACACATCGGCTCACCCAATTTCGATCGCGGGGAACGGATGTAGCGGTCGTGCTGGATCTCATGATTCATGACCTCGATTTGATTCTTATGCTCTGCCGTGAATATCCGGCTCATGTGGAGGCGGTGGGCGTGGCCGTGATTTCGGAAGGGGCGGATATTGCCAATGCGCGCCTGACTTTTCCTTCGGGAGCGGTGGCAAATATCACAGCCAGCCGAATCAGCGCCAATCCCATGCGGAAAATGCGCCTCTTCGCAGCCGATTCGTACATCTCACTTGATTTCGCCAATGGGCGCACAGAAATCTATCGCTTAGCGAGGCCGGGTGAAGAGGCATTGCCCGGCACTTTGGCGCT
Source organism: Candidatus Puniceispirillum sp. (assembly GCA_020724065.1). Classification (GTDB taxonomy): domain Bacteria; phylum Electryoneota; class RPQS01; order RPQS01; family DYHQ01; genus DYHQ01. The sequence goes on from DYHQ01000057.1 coordinate 8,277, forward strand.
CGGACAGGTTGAGAAGGGAGCGGTGAAGAGACACATCCTCTGCGAAGCACCGGAAGCACCCGAGGCAAACGCCATCGAAATGGAGCAGGCTGAATTTGTTCGTGCCATGCGTGAGGGCGTGCGCCCAACCGTGAGCGGTGAAGACGGACTGGCAGCGCTCCGGCTTGCTTCCGAGATTCTGAGCAAAATGGGCACGGTCGAGGTGCCGACAGGAAGAGAGTAGAACTCAGAGAGGGAGAACAGCGTCGAACCAACCATCTTCATTTCCGCGGGAGAAGCCAGTGGCGACATACACGGAGCCGGCGTTATCACCGCACTTCGACAACGATTCCCCAAGGCATGCGTTTTCGGCGTGGGTGGCGATGAAATGGCTGCCGCGGGCCTCGAACGGCTCATGGATTGCCAACGCCTGGCCGTTATGGGTTTTGCTGAAGTCGTGCGAGTGTTGCCACTCGTTTTACGCACACGCCGAATGCTCCTGCGTGAAATTGTCCATCGCAAACCTGACTTGATCATCTTGATAGACTATCCGGGATTTCATCTCTCGCTCCTTGGAAAAATAAGACGACTTGGACTATCCAGACAACCGAAAGTTCTCTACTACATTAGCCCCCAGGTCTGGGCATGGAGAGCCGACAGAGCGAAACAGCTTGCAGCACTCGCCGACCATATTGCTGTGATTTTTCCCTTTGAAAGAAAGATTTATGATAAGGTCGGTCTGCCCTGCACCTTTGTCGGCCATCCGCTTCTGGATGAGGTAGGAGAAATTCCCCCGCGAGGTCAGTTCTTGAACCTCCTGGGCATCGAAGCGGACGATAGGGTTGTCGCGCTTCTGCCCGGATCGCGTGCTCAGGAGGTTCGACGGCATCTGCCCGTGATGGTCAAGGCCGCGGTAATCCTGCAGCGTTTTGTGCCGGGAGTTCGATTTCTTTTAGCCGAGGCGGCAACACTTCCTCCAAGTCTCTATCAACGATTCATCACGGATCAGAACATCGTTGCTGTACGAGGGCAGACGCATGCTGTTTTCGCGCATGCCAACGCCGCTTGGGTGAAATCAGGGTCGGGGACGCTCGAAGCAACTTATTTCGGCAATCCTTTCGTTGTTATTTACAGAACTTCAGCTTTGACCTATTGGCTTGGCCGCCGATTCGTGAAAGTGCCTTTCGTTGCCATGGCGAACCTGCTCGCTGGAGAGAGAATTGTGCCGGAGCTCTTGCAACAAGATGCCACGCCGGAGCGAATGGCGGGCGAAATTCTTCCCTTTTTGACGAACGCCAAAGCGATTGAGTCGTGTCGAGATAGACTGAGGCAAATTCGTGAAAAGCTCGGTTCAGCCGGTGCAGCCCAGCGAGTCGCTGACATCGCTGCCCAACTCATCGCTTCCGGAAAAGAAGGCTAAGCTGCCCAAGCAACTCCTCTTTCTTCTCGCCACGCGATTTGGGCATTTCCTGGCGCGACTCGCATGTCGCTGGACCCGTGTTCGGATTGTGAATGCCGAGCCGGTGCAGGAGCTTGAGCGCAAAGGAGTGCCGGTTCTCTATGCCACTTGGCATGGCCGTATGCTTGTTCCTGTCTGGTGGCATCGGGGAACGGGCCTCATGGCGATGGTCTCGCGTCATGAGGACGGCGAGATGGTTTCGCAGCTTGTCGTGCGTATGGGTTACAGAACTGTTCGGGGCTCCTCGACACGCGGAGGCGGTGCGGCAGCGCGACAGATGGTTGCAGCAATTCGAAAAGGAAGGGTCGCGGCGATGATTTGCGATGGCCCTCGAGGGCCCGCGATGGAAATGAAAATCGGCACCCCGTGGATTGCCGCGATGGCTGGCGCTTGGACGATTCCAATCACCTGGGCTGGCACCCGGGTTTGGCGTTTCAAGAGCTGGGATCGTTTTCAAGTTCCGAAGCCCTTCTCAAAGGCTGTAATTCTTGTCGGAGACCCATTGCCGCCCATCGAGAAGAAGGTTGAGGCGATTGAAGCGTTTCGCGTCAGGCTCGAGCAGAAGATGAACGAGCTCGTGTTGAAAGCGGAAGAGCAAGTAAGGAGACAAACTCGGTGACTCGCGCCGATTTGCATCTGCACTCAAAATACTCCAACCGACCTTCCACCTGGGTCTTGAGACGGATCGGCGCGCCCGAGAGCATGACGAGGCCTCAACGCATCTACTCAACGGCCCGTCGGCGCGGAATGAATTTCGTAACGATAACCGACAATGACACCATAGCCGGTTGCGCCGAAATCGCGCATTTGCCCGGAGTATTTATCTCCGCGGGCACAACGGTTGCCTTCCCGGAGGATGGCTGCAAGATAGATGTTCTCCTCTATGGAATCACCGAAACGCAGCTCAGAGAGGTGGGAGCGTTGCGCTCAAATATCTACGAAGTGCGGGATTATCTTCTTAAGGAACATATTGTCCATGCCGTGGCGTCGCCTTTGGATGTGCTGAGTTCACGAATGGGCCCCGACCACATCGAGCGCCTCCTTCTCCTCTTTGACCATTTCGAGACCCGTTCAGGTGGGCGGCCTGAGCGAAACGCCGCGTTTCTGAATGTGCTCTTCACGCACTTGACGAAAGAGTCCATGGAAACCCTGGCCAATAAATGGGCCATTCATCCAGCATCCGAAAAGCCGTGGCAGAAGGGTCATGTTGCCGGGTCAAGCGACTATTGTGGCGACTATATCGGGCTGACTTATGTGCAGTGCCCCGACTGCAATACGCCCGAGGAATTTTTGCAGCACATCGTCGGCAAATCAGGCCATCCCGCGGGCGTTGCAGGGAACACTCTCGCCGTAGCGCATTCGATGTATCGCGTCGCTTTTCAATTTTATCAGCAGACCGTGGCAACGGCTCAGGGCAAACCGCCGGATCTTCTTAGTCAAATCCTGCGGCGTATCTTCCGACCCTCGCCTCCTCCAAGACTTACAATTTGGAAGAAGGGTGAGCTTCTCTGGCATAGCACGAAGCGACTGATGGGGATGAATCGCAAAGCGACTCCCATGGAACGGCGTCTCGTGCGTGAGGTCGTGCGCGCTTGGCGCGAGCTGCCGCGCTCCGAGCGACGCTTAGGGCTTGTGGATGATGATTTGGCGGCGTTTGACCGTCGTCTGTTTGCTCTGGCAGGTCATGTCGCCGGGCGTGTTAGTTACCGGTTGCTTTCTCGTACCGCCGAGGGAATGACTCGAGGCCGCCTTCTCGAAGGACTGCAGATGCTCTCGGTGCTTCTGCCTGTCGAAATCGTCATTGCGCCGTACCTGTATGCCTTTGCGTCCCAGAACAAGGATCGGCCTCTATTGCAGCGACTCGAAGAACATTTTGCGATTCCGCTGGGATTGCCTCGGAAAGGGCCCCATCGGCCACGCCGCGCATGGTTCACCGACACGCTCGTGGATGTCAATGGCGTATCCCTGACGATTCGGAAAATGCTTGCCGTCGCGCGCGCACAGCGCGAAGACTTGGTCGTCGTATCATCGGTCTCGCGACAGAAAGCACCACAGGGCGAGGGCTTCTGGAATCTCGAACCAGTGGGCGAGTTTGGGATCCCGGACTATGAATTGCAGAAGCTTGTCATGCCGCCGGTCTTGCAGATGCTGCAGGCACTTGAGCAAGGCGAATTCACCGAGTACATCATTAGTACACCCGGCCCCGTGGGGTTGGTAGCCCTATTGGCCGCGCGCTATTTCCATGTCCCGACTCGCGGAATCTATCACAGTGATTTCCCTCAGCATGTCCGCATGATTACGCAGGATGAAAGGCTTGAGGGTCTCACCTGGCGCTACATGGAGTGGTTCTACGGTCAGTGCGACACGGTCTGGTCGCCCTCGGAAGCCTATCGAGAGCAACTGATGGAGCATGGATTTGCGCCGGAGAAGCTCTTCATTTTCAACCGCGGCACTGACCTGGATTTCTTCAATCCCAAACAACGCGACGATGAATTCTGGAGTAAGTGGGGAGCCAACGGTCAGCTGAAAATTCTCTATGTGGGAAGAGTCTCACGCGAGAAGAATCTCGACACGGTCCTGAGAAGTTTCTTGACTCAGAAGGATGTTCGAGAGCGAGCGTCGCTCGTGATTGTTGGCGATGGCCCGTACCTCGAAGAATTGCGCAAGACTCACAGAAAAGACGAAATCGTTTTCACAGGCTTTCTCAAAGGGCGGTCGCTCGCGCAAGCCTATGCGTCCGCCGACATTTTTGTCTTTCCTTCCACAACCGACACTTATGGTAATGCGGTGCTGGAGGCTCAAGCATCGGGACTGCCCGTGATGGTCTCCGATGAAGGTGGTCCCAAAGAGATTATCGCGCCCGGTCGCAGCGGCTTTGCCTTGCCGGGACATGACCTTCATGCTTGGAAGGAAACACTGCATCGGCTGACCTTTGATGACGCTATGCGCCGCGAAATGAGCCAAGATGCCCGCGCCCGCGCCGAACGCCGCGATTGGGTTACAGCATTCAATGAATTCTGGAATGCCGAGATTCCACCAAATGTTGCAGCCAAATAATTCACCAATCGTTCTTGAGAATCCGCTCGTATATCGCTCAGCGAACCTGGACAAGTGGGAGTATTCAAGCGCGATCTACCAGAAGCATCTGCGGCTCTACCTCGATGCAATGTTTGCTCTGCTGCAAAAGACGGGAGCGCGCTCGGTGCTCGATGCCGGTTGCGGCGAAGGTGTCGTCTATCGCGCAATGCGGAAGCGCGGCTTCGCAGGGGAGTGGACAGGCATTGACTTGTCGTTGGATGCGCTAGATTATGCCAAGCGCGAGAGCCCCGAGGCAACTTGGATTGTCGGCAGCATTCTCGATATGCCGTTTCCATCGAATAGCTTCGACCTTGTCCTCTCATCGCAGGTTCTCGAACATCTGCAGGAGCCAGAAAAGGCATTGCAAGAATTCGCCCGATGCGCGCGGCATTGGCTGGTAATCTCGGTGCCTTATGAGCCATTGTTTCGATGGCTCACTTGGCTTTCGGTTCGTTTTCGCCTCGGCGGCGACCCGGGCCATGTCAATCATTGGCGCCCCCGAGAATTCCGTCATCTGCTTTCAGAAGTCGGCGAACTTCGCGAGTGGCGTCGCACGACGGTGTATCAGATTGCATTGATTGAACTGTCAAAGGGATAATCATGAACGCAATGCGTGATTATTTGAAGTCAATCGAACAACATCTCGTTCATGGCGATGCTACCGAGCACACGCATCGTGCCGTCTTCGAAACACTCCTGAA
>DYHQ01000005.1 GCA_020724065.1 Candidatus Puniceispirillum sp.
GAGCGCTGGCCTCCGGAGCCAGGTGCGTGGGTTCGAGTCCCGCCGGGGGTACAATTTTTCAAAGCCGACAGGAATTCACCAAGCCCATCTACAAACTATGGCTGAAACAAATCAGGATACCTCTTCTCGGCGGCGGGAAGAGGAGATCAATGAGGATGAGAAGATTCTCGCTGTGATGGCCTATCTCCCCGTCATTTGCTTGATTCCACTGATGCAGCGAGAACGCAGCCCATTTGTTGCCGGTCATGCGCGTTTGGGCTTCACGCTTTTCCTCGCGGAAGTGTTAGCGCTCTTGCTTCGATTTCGCATTATCTGGGATGCAGCTATTTTCCTCTGCGTCTGCTTGGCGCTCGTCGGCATTTACAGGGTCTTGAGGGGAAAGGAGTATGTTCTTCCCTTTCTCTCTGACCTATTTCGAAGACGCTGGCAAGATCGAAGTTCAGAAAAGGAATAATCGTTGAAGATCATCGAGAAAGTTCGGAAGTTCCAAGTGGCCAGACAAGTCATGGCCGCCGGCATCTATCCCTACTTCCGCCCGATAGACTCGGACCAGGACACCGTCGTGGGTATGTATGGGAAGAAGGTTCTGATGCTCGGCTCCAACAACTATCTTGGCCTGACAAATCATCCCGAAGTCAAGCAAGCGGCCATCGAAGCCATCCAGCGTTACGGAACGGGCTGCGCCGGTTCAAGATTTCTGAATGGGACGCTGCGCATTCACATCGAATGCGAGGAGAAACTCGCGGAATTCATGGAAAAGGAAGCGGTCCTCCTTTATACGACGGGCTTTCAGGTCAACCAAGGCGTGATTTCGGCGCTGGTGGACCGCAATAGCTTCGTTGTTACCGACTCCCTCGACCATGCTTCGATCATTGACGGCGCCCGGTTGGCTTTCGGCAAAATGGTGAAATTCCGCCACAACAGCCCCTCAGACCTCGAGCGAGTCCTGAAGGGTCTTGGCTCCAAAAGTAAGCTTGTTGTGACCGAAGGTATTTTCTCGATGGATGGTGACATTTGCAGGCTTCCGGAAATCGTGGAAGTCTGCAAAAAATATCAGGCGGACATCTTTCTGGACGACGCGCATTCGATTGGAGTCTTGGGGCCGAAGGGCGACGGAACAGCGAACCATTTCAGGCTGAATAGTCAGGTGGAGATGGTCATGGGGACTTTCTCCAAATCATTGGCTTCTATTGGTGGTTTCGTGGCGGCCTCCGACGATGTGATCCACTATTTGAAGCACAATAGTCGGGCGCTTATTTTTTCGGCGAGTCCCCCTCCTGCGTCTGTGGCGGCGGTTCTTGCGGCGCTGAAGATCATCTTGCGGGAACCTGGGAGGCGCGAGCTTCTATGGCGTAACGCGGACTACTTGCGCAACGGGCTTAAAGCCATTGGATTCGATACAGGCAAATCGGAAACGCCGATCATCCCCGTTTTCATCGGCGATGAAATCAAAGCATTCCAAGTTTGTCATTGGCTGCAGGACGAGGGAATCTTTGCCAACCCCGTCGTGCCGCCGGCGGTGCAGCCCGGTCAGAGTCTGATTCGTTTTTCTGTGATGTCCACGCATACGCTGGAAGAGCTCGATTTCGCTCTCGATAAACTCGAAAAGCTGGCACGCGCTTTTCATCTTGCCCAGGAGTCTGAGAGTGTCTCTTCAAATCGAACTGATTCGGAACAAGTCGTCACTTAGGGAGTTCATTCATTTTCCCTGGCAGGTCTATCGAGGCGATCCGAATTGGATCCCGCCGCTTCTCATCGAACAGCGATTCCTCTTCAACAAAGCGAAACATCCTTTCTATGCACATGGGGATGTGCAGCCTTTTTTGGCGCACAGGAATGGTCGAGTGGTGGGACGAATTGCCGCGATTGTGAATCGCGCTCACAACGAGTTCCATCACGACACGGTCGGTTTCTTCGGATTTTTCGAATCGGTAAATGATAACGAGGTTGCCGGAGCGCTCTTCAAAGCCGCTGAGGATTTCGTGAAAGCGAACGGCTTGACGATTCTACGCGGCCCGATGAACTTCTCGACAAATGAAGAATGCGGACTGCTCTATGAAGGATTGAATCAGCCTCCCGCTGTCATGATGACCTACAATCCTCGCTATTACATTCGCCTTCTTGAGGATGCGGGTTTCGAGAAAGCCAAGGACCTCTTGGCCTATAAGATGACACAGTCTGATCTGTCGGAGCGGCTGCAGCGTATGGGGCCGGTAATCGAAAAGCGCTTACACCTTCATGTGCGCAGAATAAACATGAAGGATTTCAGGGCGGATGTCTGGCGCTTCCGCGACATATACAACAAAGCTTGGGAGAGCAACTGGGGCTTTGTCCCCATGACCAATGCGGAGTTCGACAAGCTCGCGAAAGACCTGAAGCTCATCGTTGACCCTGATTTGGTTTGGTTTGCGGAGAACAGTGACGGTCGACCCGTGGGTGCCAGTCTGGCGTTGCCGGACATTAATCAGGCTCTTGCCAAAGTGAATGGGCGTCTGTTGCCATTTGGCCTTTTCAAGTTGCTCTATCACAAGAGGCGAGTTGACGGAATCCGCGTCTTGGCGATGGGTGTGATTCCCGAATATCGCCGCCGAGGCGTGGATGTTGTTTTCTATTGGCGCACCTATGAGGAAGGTGTCAAGAAAGGCCATACCTGGGGCGAATTCTCTTGGATTCTGGAGGACAACGAACCGATGAAAGAGGCCGCCACCATGATCGGCGCCAAGCCGTATAAGATTTATCGCGTCTATGAGAGGGCACTTGATCCGTGCTGACACTTTGTGCCCTACTGCTGCTCCTCGAATAAGTGTCTCGATCATCAATCCACTGGCGCCCACCGACCTCGGTGGGACGCATGCGGGACGCAGGAGCATCCCGCCTAGTGGTCGAAAAAATAGTGGACAAACCTTTGTTGCAGATCCAACTGGTCATTTGGAGTATTTGTGAAGCGATTTGAATCCTATGTTTTCTGAAGTGACATCGGCGGCGGTGATGGGGGTGGATGCGTATCTGGTCAGGGTGGAGGCGCATCTCGAATCGGGACTCTATGCCTTCGCCGTCGTGGGTTTGCCGGATTCGGCGGTGAAGGAGTCGCGCGACCGCGTGTCCGCCGCTGTCAAGAATTCGGGATTCATCTTTCCTCATCGTCGCATCACGATTAATCTTGCTCCCGCCGATATTCGCAAAGAAGGAAGTGCTTTCGATTTGCCAATGGCGGTCAGTCTTCTTGCAGCCTCGGGGCAACTTCAAATCGAGCGATTGAATGGCGTCGGGATCTTGGGAGAATTGGCTCTCGATGGAAAAGTGCGACCAGTCCGAGGAGTTTTGCCGATTGCGAATGCGGCAAGGCGAGAGGGATTGAAGACTCTCATTGTTCCCGACGAAAATGCCCGCGAAGCCGCGCTGGTCGAGGGGATTGATGTCTATCCAATGGAATCGCTGCGGGATACGATTGATTTTCTGATGGGCAGCGACCAAATCGAGCCTTTCACTGTGAATCGTGAGAATCTTTTTCTGGAAGCGCGCGAATTTGTCGGCGATTTCTCGGAAGTGCGCGGACAGGCTGCGACAAAACGCGCGCTCGAAGTGGCAGCGGCCGGCGCGCACAATATCATAATGATTGGTCCGCCGGGTTCAGGCAAGACCATGCTGGCAAAGCGTCTGCCGACGATTCTGCCGGAATTCTCGCTCGAAGAAGCTCTGGAAACGACCAAAGTGCACTCCGTTGCGGGGCTGCTGAAACCGGGGCAAGCGGTTGTTGCGTGCAGGCCGTTTCGCAGTCCGCATTACACGGTTTCGGACGCCGGTCTTATCGGGGGAGGGGCGGTTCCACGACCGGGCGAAGTCAGCCTGGCGCACCACGGCGTTCTCTTCCTCGATGAGCTGCCCGAATTTCACAAGAATGTATTGGAAGTCTTGCGTCAACCGATGGAAGACGGGGATGTGACGATTTCGCGTGCCGCCATTTCTTTGACCTATCCGGCCAATTTCATGTTAGCGGCAGCGATGAATCCTTGTCCCTGCGGTTATCATACCGATCCACTTCGGGAATGCCGCTGCACGCCCGAGCAGATTGCGCGATACCTCTCGCGCGTCTCTGGCCCGCTGCTGGACAGGATTGATATTCATGTTGAAGTTCCGCGCGTCCCGTGGCAAGAGCTTTCGTCGAAAGAGCCGGGCGAGAGTTCCGAGAGAGTGCGTCAGCGAGTGTCGCTTGCTCGGCGGATGCAGCGCGAGCGGTTCAAGGGAGCACGCAAAGGGCTTTATAGCAATGCTCAGATGACCAACCGTGAATTGGAAAAGTTCGTTCCACTCTCAGATGACTGCATGAAGCTCTTGCAGCAAGCGATCACGAAAATGGGCTTCTCGGCGCGAGCCTATCACCGCATTCGCAAAGTCGCACGAACCATCGCCGACCTTGAAGCAGGTGAGAATGTCTTGGCAAGTCATGTGCGCGAAGCGATTCAGTACCGGAGCCTTGACCGAGTCCCGGGACTCAATGCGTAGTTCACTGATGAACAAGATTGACAAATCCTCGCTTTACGGGCGCCCCGAGTTCAAGGACGCGGCGCGGGCAGCGATATTGAAGGCGCATGTGGATCGAGCCTGCGCACAAATCGTCTCAGGGCATCTGAGTCGCAAAGAAGCCCATGAAATTGCAGCTCGCGCGATGAGAGAAGTGCAGAGCTTGGTCGGTGAGGATCGTGAGCTTTTTGAGCGCATATATGGGGCGCGCATGCAACGCCTCATAGAGCAGTTTACCGCATCTGAGGACGGAGAGTGATTTTCATTTTGCAGCCCGTGGGGGCGGAAACGGAGGCCACATGGAACGGCTTCTTGACCTAATTGGCAGAAGCGCGACGGCCCATCCGGGGCGTAATGCAGTAACGCTGAATCGTCAGAGCTACTCTTATGAGATGATTCTGGAGGCGGCGAATCGCTTGCGCGGCTCTCTTCTGGAAATGGGAATCCACAGGGGGGATCGCGTGGCAATCATGCTGCCCAATTCACCGCATTTTCCCATCGTCTATTATGCTGTTCTGGGTTTGGGTGCTGTTGCGCTACCGCTGAATATCATGCTGAAGGCTCGGGAACTCGCTTATCAGCTTGAGGATTCGGAAGCTCGGGCCATCATTGCGTGGGAGAATTTTGCATCGGAAATCGAAAAGGCCACAGCAAGCCTTGAGATGCTGACCTTTCGCATTTACCTCGGTGACGCTGTTCCTTCGGCATCATTGAATCTTGTGGACCTAATTCGCCAGGGCAGTCCGGTGCTGCCCTCTACGGAAGTTGTGCCGGAGGATGTGGCGGTGATTCTCTACACGGCGGGAGTGACGGGACGGCCAAAAGGCGCTGAGTTGACTCACCACAATCTTGCCTATCACGCTGTAGAATTTCGCAATCTGTTGCGCATGAGCGTCAAAGACCGATTGCTCGCGGTCATACCCTTTTATCATGCGTTAGGCCAAGGGATGCTGCTGAATCTCGCCTTTGTCAGTGGGGCCGAGATTGTGATTCAATCGCGATTTCACCCCGGAGATGCGCTTCGCGCTCTCCAGGACGACGGCATCACTTACTTTCTCGGTGTCCCTACGATGTACAGCTTGATCTCGGGTTTCCCTTCGGCTCAAAAGTATGATACGCGTTCACTGCGTTACTGCATTTCGGGAGGCGCGAAGCTGCCCGCACAGCTTGCCCTCCAATTCGGAGAGCACTGTGGGCATATCCTCATTGAAGGTTATGGGCTTTCCGAGACCAGCTCGATGGTTTGCCTGAACCTGATGGCCAACTCTGGGTACAATGGTTCTGTCGGCTCTGCAATCCGAGGGATTGCCCTGAAAATCGTAGGCGATAATAATGTGGAGTTGCCTATTGGCGAAGTCGGGGAGATTCTGGTTCGAGGCGAGACCGTAATGCGCGGCTATCGAGGGCGACCAGAACTCAGCGCCCAAGCCCTTCGTGATGGCTGGTTTCATACGGGTGACCTTGGACGGATGGATATTGATGGGAACCTCTATTTGGTTGATCGCAAGGATGACATGATTCTCAAGAGCGGATTCAAAATATATCCGCGTGAAATCGAGGAAGTCCTTGAACAACTGCCTCATGTCCAAGAGGTGGCGGTTGTGGGAGTGCCAGATACACTGGTTGGTGAAGAAATAAAGGCCTGCATTGTGCTGAAAGATGGTGCTGATCTGAGCTCTGGGGACATCATCGAGTATTGTCGGGAGCACATGGCCGCTTACAAGTGCCCTCGGGCGGTGCGATTCTACAAGGAACTTCCCAAGGCTCCTGGAGGTAAGATAGTGAAGGGTGAGCTGCGGGGAGGTAGTGAGCCGATTCTTCCTATGAAAGAGCGCGAGAATACATTCGTCGTTGACGACTCGCGGTGAGGTGTCATGCGAAGTCAGCGCCTTCTATTGGTCTGTGGAATTCTTTTTTGCGCAGCGAGGCTTTTTTCTGCGCCGACGCAGGAAGTAACATTCGTGACAGCCGACAGTGTAACGATTCATGGTACACTTTACCTTTGCGACGGAGACCAAAAGTCGCCCGCGCTCGTGCTGCTGCACATGCTCAGACATAAGCGTCAAGATTGGGATGTGTTGGCTCGTGAGGCGGTTCAAACCGGCTTTGTCGTGCTGACGATTGACTTGCGCGGTCATGGCCAAAGCGTGAAAGAGGGCAGCCGCACACTCGATTTCAAGGAATTCTCGAATGCTGAATTCGCGGCGATGCTCGAAGATGTGAAATCGGCGGTGAGCTTTCTACGGAATGAGGCAAGCGTTGACGCGAATTGCCTTTCGCTGGCGGGGGCGAGCATCGGTGCGAATCTCGCGTTGAAATATGCGGCCATAGATACTGCCATCCAGAGTATCGTGCTCTTGTCTCCCGGCCTTGAGTACCGTGGCCTGACGACGGAAGAAGAAATGAAAAGCTATGGAAAGCGACCTGTACTTCTAATCGCGGCTCGAGACGATGACTATTCCAGTGATTCCATCCAGAAGTTGGCGACGCTTGCCAGAGGTCCGGCGAGGCAGCAACTCTATGAGAGTGCTGGACATGGCACCTTCATGTTCCAGGCCGAACCCGGCCTTGGCAAACTTATCCTCGACTGGCTGAAGTCGGCTGCCGAATGAGGCGGTTTGGAGTGCTTTTCTGAGCCTGCTTGACCATTGTGATTTGAATTTGTATATTAATCCGAGACTTGGACAGGATTTTGTGTCGTACGGGGGCGGCAGATGGACTGGAGACTTTGGCGCGGGGCTGTGAGAGAAGGAGGAGAATCGTGATACCTGTGGATGTGGTTGGGATTTCCGTGTGCCCACCGTATCAAGGTTATGTTGTCATTCTGAAGGAAAAGAGCGGCGACCGCTGGCTCCCCATCTTCATTGGTGCCGCTGAAGCGCAGGCTATTTCCCTGCTTCTCCAAGGTCTCGAATACTCCAGGCCACTGACCTATGACCTGTTCAACGCAATCTTGAGTGCGGGAGGGATTCGCGTCCTTGCCACGGATGTTACGCAACTGCGCGACAACACTTTCTATGCCGTCGTTCATCTGAAGAATATGAAGGGTGAGAGCAAGGCCATTGATGCGCGCCCCTCGGACGCGATTGCTCTGGCTCTGAAAACCAAAGCTCCGATTTCTGTGTCGGAGGAAGTGATGGCAGGGGCTGGGATTGTCGGCGAGCCCGTGAATCGGTCCAATATTGAGACCATTTCCTATCTGAATCAGAAGCTGAAAGATGCCGTAGAAGTTGAAGCGTATGAAGAGGCCGCCAAGATACGGGACCAGATCCGTGATCTCGAACAGCAGCAGAGAATGGCAGGGGAGAAGAAAAGCGAATCCGACGAGGAAGAAAGCGATAGCGATAAGGTGTGACTGTGGAGGCGCAAGTCGGCTTTTGAAAGCGGCCGGTTCTTCTGTCGGCCTGCCTATCTAAGGGAATGGATTTCGCAAAAAAGCACGAGCGCGCGGCATACCTTAGTGCCGCGCGGCCCTTATTGGACGGGAAAGAAGATCTTCCATGACAAGGATAGGATTGTGGAAGCGGCGAAGACAAATACAGAAGGCCAAGCGTACTATCTTTTCCTCTATCTAATCCACAGTTTCGAGAGCGCAGCCTTGATTGGGCTTGGGAAATTGCCCGGCCCGGAAGGTGAATGCAAGGTTGAACTGGAGGCCGCGTCCTTTGCCATTGATATGCTGGACATGATCAAGGAGCGGACTCGAGGGAATTTGAAAGAGGAAGAAGAGCACTACTTGGAAAGAGTGCTCGGTAATCTAAAATTGAACTACTTGACAGAGAAAGAAAGGCAAGAAAAGCATTCAAAGGAGGGCGGGCGAGGAGAAAAGGGAGAGAAAGCGACTACGGCGTGAGCAGTGCCTTATGGCGTTTCTGATTGATTTCAAGGACTTTTTGACCGATGAAATTGCACCTACCCTCTTATCCGCGAGGTCACCATCAGATATCAGAGACAGTTGAGTCCGCGCAACTCGATCTTGATCGCTTACTGTTTCCGCGTGCGATTGAGGTTCGGATTCAGCTCGAGCGCCAAGATCCCTACCTCCGATTGGATTGCCAACTCAAGACCTCGATTCACAGGACTTGCGATCGGTGTCTGGCCGATTACGACAGTTCCGTGATTGCCGATGCGAGGCTGGTCTTCGTTCTTGGCGCAATGCCCTCACATCGCAATGAGGATGCAGAGGAAATTCAATATATCCCGACCGATTCCCAAGAAATAGATCTTTCAGCCGACCTCCGGGACACCCTAATGCTTAGTCTGCCGATGAAATCTTTGTGTCATGACGATTGCAAAGGGCTATGTTCACAGTGTGGACAAAATCTCAATGAAGGCTTGTGCCGCTGTTCCCGCTGAAAACTAACTGACAATATGGAGTTGAGTTCCCTATGGCCGTACCGAAGAGACGAACAGGAAAAGGACGGCGAGATCGTCGTCGAGCCCACCAGGCCTTGAAGGCCCCCACTCGAGTGGTGTGTTCTCATTGTGGTGCGATGAAGCAGCCACATTGCGCATGCCCCAAATGCGGCTACTATAACGGGCGTTTCGTCTATCAGCCTAAGGCATAGTCAGCAGGCTTGGGCTCACATAGGCAGAAGCTGTGAAAGTAGCTTTGGATGGCATGGGGGGAGATTTCGCTCCCCAGTCAACGGTGCAGGGCGCTGTTGACGCGGTTCGAGAGCTGGAGAATAGTCTTCAAGTGCTTCTTGTGGGCGACGAAAAAGCTCTCAGAACCGAGCTGTCTCAGTATGATTATCCCGCTGACCGGATTTCGATCATTTCCACTTCCAAAGTGGTCACGATGACCGACCGCCCGACGCGCGTTCTCAAGGAGAAACGAGACAGTTCTTTGATTCGGGCTGTGGAGCTTCACAGTGAGCGTGAGGCTGCAGCGGTTGTTTCAGCGGGGCACACCGGAGCGCAAGTTGCGGCAAGTCTTGTGATGCTTGGCCGTATTGAAGGGGTGCGGCGCCCGACGATAGGCTCTTATTTTCCCTCAGAAAATGGCGTAGCTCTTTTGGTTGATGTCGGCGCCAATACGGACTGCAAACCGATTCACATGCTTCAGTTCGCCGCCATGGGCTCCATTTTTGTTGAGCATTTCTTTGAGCGTCGGCCGGCGCGAGTCGGTCTTCTGAATATCGGCGAAGAGCAGACGAGGGGCAATCAGTTAGCGGTTTCCACCTATTACCTCTTTGAACGCAGTGGATTGAATTTTGTCGGCAATATTGAAGGGCGAGATATTTTCAAAGGAGCGGCCGATGTCATCGTTTGCGACGGCTTCGTTGGAAATATCCTCTTGAAGTTCGCCGAGACCATCTACGAGCTTCTCCTTGCTCGTTTCCAAGGTGCGCTGAATATCGGATTGCCGAATGAGGAACTGCACCAAGCGTTGCGGGGTTTTCAGAAGGACTTCGATTACGCAGAGCATGGAGGCGTACCGCTTCTCGGAGTGAACGGCGTCTCGATTATCTGCCACGGTCGGTCATCCGCCCGCGCCATCAAGAATGCCATTCGCGAGGCCGTTATCATGGTCGAACGGAAAATTCCGGAGGCAATCCGGGAAGGAATCGAGCAGTATCATGCGGGTCTGTTCAGCCGTGGTATTGCGCGTCTGCACAGCTATCAAGAATGGCGGGAGCGTCATAGCCGCGAATCGGATTGAGGAAGATGGAGCGATTGCCCACGAGGACTTGCCATAGCCGAATCACAGGCATGGGCAGTGCCGTGCCCGAGCAGGTGCTGACGAATCACGATCTTGAGCTCCTGGTGGACACCTCCGACGAGTGGATCACCGGACGCACGGGAATAAAAGAACGCCGAATGTGCAAGAAGGGTGAGCGACTCTCCGATTATTGTGTGAAGGCATGTCGCCGGGCTCTGGAAGATGCACAAGTTGAAGCAGGCGAGATTGACGCCATTCTTATCGGGACAATCAGCGGCGACTATCGCTTCCCCGCAACATCCATTTTTGTGCAGTCTGAATTGCGCGCCATGAATGCCTTCGCCCTGGACATTTCGGCGACTTGTTCGGGTTGGCTCTATGCCCTTTTCCATGCCGATGCTTTGATTGCAGCGGGCAGAGTTCGCAAGGCCCTTGTGGTCGGGGCTGAGATGCTCACCTCGATCACGGATTGGTCGGACCGCAGCACCTGTGTCCTTTTCGGCGATGCCGCGGCGGCAGCCGTGGTTGAGGCTTCTGACGGTCACGAAGGTGTGCTCTCAGTCCATATCGGCTCTAATGGAGACTTGGCTCATCTTCTCTATTGTAAGGGTGGCGGCAACGGCAAATACCTGACCGAAGAATCGATTCGCAAAGGCGAGCATTACTTGCGCATGTCGGGAAACGATGTTTTCAAGCATGCTGTGCGCACGATGTACCGCGCATCGGTCAAAGCAATTGAATTGGCGCACATGGAGATAGATGAGATTGACTGGCTCATTCCCCATCAGGCAAATATCCGAATTATGGAGGCGACTGCCGAGCGATTGCGCATCCCGCGAGAGCGAGTGTTCATCAACATTGACAAGTATGGCAATACTTCGGCAGCCTCTGTTCCTTTGGCGATTGACGAAGCTCGGCGTACCGGGAAACTGAAGCCGGGGCAGACTGTGCTAACGGTCGTCTTCGGCGGCGGGTTTACCTGGGGAAGCGCGGTCATCCGTTTTTGAACTTCGCAGAGAATGATGAAGCGAGTTTTTCTGTTTCCCGGGCAGGGTTCCCAAGTTGTCGGCATGGGGAAGGACTTCGCTGCCACTTGTCCTCGGGTGCGAGAGTTGTTCGAGAAAGCGGGAGAGCTCCTGGCCTTTGACCTTGCCGAGATCTGTTTTGAGGGACCGGAGGAAGAACTCAAAAAGACTCGTGTAACGCAGCCGGCGCTCTATGTGCATTCCTATGCAATTGGTGAGGTGTTGGCTGAGCGTGGCATAAAACCCGACGCGGCAGCCGGCCACAGCCTCGGAGAGTACACTGCGCTGAGCGTCGGTGGGGCGTTTGATTTCGAGACAGGTCTGAAGCTCGTCAAGATACGAGCCGAGGGTATGCAGGAAGCCGGTCTAAAGAATTCTGGGACGATGGCGGCGATTGTCGGACTTGATCGTGACACTGTTGAGGCCGTGTGTCGGCACGCCCGAGATGAAGGAACCGTTGTTCTTGCGAATTTCAATTCTCCCGAGCAAATTGTGATCTCGGGCACTGTGCCCGCCGTGAAAAGGGCTGCGGAAATCGCAAAAGAGAAGGGAGCGCGATTGGCCCAGGTTCTTCAGGTCTCCGGCGCTTTTCACTCGCCACTGATGGAACCCGCCGCGAAGGCTTTGACTTCGGCATTGAGAGCGGCTGATATTCGACGCCCGAAGATCCCAGTGATATCGAATGTAACCGGTCAACCTCACGAGTCTCCTGACAAGATTCGAGAGTTGCTTGCAAGACAGCTCCTTTCACCCGTGCGTTGGGTGGAAACACTGCAGCAGTTGGCATCCGAACCGGATACGCAATGGTACGAAGTCGGTGCAGGCAATGTCCTTGCCGGGCTTCTCAGAAGAACAGTGAAGGGAACGCGGGCTACTGGAGTAGGCACGGTGGCGGCGCTGGAAACGGTGCTGGCGGAGGAAGTGAGGGTGGTGTCGTGACCGGCATCCTTGAAGGACAAGTCGCCTGGGTGACGGGCGCGGCGCGAGGAATTGGAAAAGCCATTGCGCATTCTCTGGCTGAACAGAAGGCCAATGTTGCTTTGTCGGATATTGAAGGAGAGGCGGTCAAGTCCGTAGCGACCGAGCTGGCGAGCGCACTTGGCGTCAAGGCTATCTCGGCGAAGCTGAATGTGTTGGATGCAGATGGAGTTGAGGAATTTGTTAACCGAATAACGATCGAGCTTGGTGGACTGCATCTTCTTGTCAACAATGCTGGAATCGCTCGTGACTCCCTGCTGGTCCGCATGCGAGAGGAAGATTGGGACAGTGTGCTGGATGTCAATCTGAAGGGCGTGTTCCTGTGCACGCGCGCGGCGGCGAAGGTGATGATGCGCGCGCGTTTCGGCAAGATCGTCAATATTGCGTCGGTGGTCGGGATTACGGGAAACCCTGGGCAGGCCAACTATGCCGCTTCCAAAGCCGGCCTTATTGGTCTTACGAAATCGGTAGCGCAGGAGCTGGCCCCGCGAGGTATTCGCGTCAATGCGGTCGCTCCCGGCTATGTCGAGACCGATATGACACAGGGGCTATCAGCAGAAGTGAAGAACGAATTTTTGAAGCGAATACCGCTGGGCATTTTGGGTCAACCCGAGGATATTGCCCGTGTGGTTACGTTCTTAGTATCTCCTGCCGCTGACTATATCACCGGTCAAGTGATCTCCGTTAACGGCGGATTGCAGATGTAATTGAAAACCGAGCCCTGAAAACTCACAAACCTTAGGAGACCTTCTCATGGCAGAAGCGAACAATCTTGAAGCGAAAGTGAAGGAGATCATCGCTGATCGACTGCAGGTGGATATCAGCAGCGTGACTCCCACGGCATCTTTCATTGAGGACCTCGGAGCGGATTCTTTGGACACGGTCGAACTGGTCATGGCCTTTGAAGAAGAATTTGATCTCGAAATCCCCGATGAGGATGCGGAGAAGTTGCAGACCGTGGGGTCGGCGATCAGTTACCTTCAAGAAAAGCTCGCCGCAAAGCAAACATAAGGACTCACTGCGATGAAACGCCGAGTGGTTGTCACCGGGATGGGAGCGATAACTCCGGTCGGTAACACGGTCGAGGAGTTCTGGTCAAGCCTCGTGGAGGGGCGGAGCGGAGCGACTCCAATTACTCATTTCGATGCCTCGAACTTCGCCACGCAGTTCGCTTGTGTGGTCAAGAGCTTTCATCCCGATCCGATCATTGACCCCAAAGAGGCGCGGCGCATGGAGCCGTTCACTCAATACGCGGTTGCGGCTGCTGAGGAAGCAACGCGGGATGCCGGACTCTTGGACGGATCAGTCAATCGTGATGGCATCGGAGTCATCGTGGGCTCCGGTATCGGGGGCATGGGCATTTTCCATGAGCAATGCCGCATTCTCGACCAAAAGGGACCGCGGCGAATGAATCCTTTCTTCGTGCCGATGATGATCGGAGATATTGCGGCGGGGCAGATTTCGATCCGTTACGGTTATGGCGGACCGAATTTCGGCACTGTTTCTGCCTGTGCAACGGCGGGACATGCCATTCACATTGCGACGAGGCTTGTTCAGCACGGCGAGGCAGACATCATCGTCACGGGCGGGACTGAGGGAGCGATTAGTCCGGTCGCCATCGGTGGATTCAATGCGATGAAAGCCATTTCCACCCGCAATGATGCACCGGAGAAAGCCAGCCGTCCTTTCGATCGGGACCGCGACGGGTTTGTCATGGGTGAAGGGGCCGGCATTGTGATCTTGGAGGAGCTTGAGCATGCGCGCCGAAGAGGTGCAAAGATTTACGCCGAGATCATTGGCGCGGGTGCCAGTGCTGATGCCTATCACATTACCGCACCTCATCCGGATGGCCGAGGCGCCATTCGGGCTATGAACACTGCTCTGAAGGATGCGGAGATCGCACCCTCCGAAGTGGATTACATCAATGCCCACGGCACCTCGACCGATGTCGGCGATCCCATTGAGTCCCGCGCAATCCGAACGGTCTTTGGGTCCCATGCCGATGTGCTGGCCGTGTCTTCCATTAAGTCAATGATTGGTCATCTCTTGGGAGCTGCTGGAGCCGTTGAGCTCATCGCAACGATTCTGACAATCCGCGACAGCATGCTTCCACCGACCATCAATTTAGAGAACCCTGATCCCGAATGCGACCTCTATTATGTCCCGAATCGTGCAGAGGCGCGCCCCGTGAGAACTGCAATTTCCAATACTTTCGGCTTTGGCGGTCATAATTCTACGATTGTCGTTCGTCGGTTTGACGGGTGATCAGAAAGGCGCATGGCGGTGGGTGGTTTTTGGATCAGGTGGTTCCGACAGCCGGAGGACTATGGGATTGACCGGAGAACGCTGGAGAATCTCCAAGAATTAGAGAAGAGGATAGGTTATCGTTTCAAGGATCTCAGCTATCTCTGCTCTGCGTTGAAACATCGCAGTTGCCTCCAAGAGCTTGGTCAGACCGCATGGCAGGCAAACGAACGGCTCGAATTCTTGGGGGATGCTGTCCTTGATTTGCTTTCATCGGAATTCTTCTACAACTATTTTCCTGATAAGATCGAAGGCGAATTGACGAGAATGAAATCTGTCATGGTTTCAGGGTCCGTGCTTGTCAAGGAGGCAGAGCGCCTCAACCTGGGGAAGTATCTCTTTCTTTCAGAAAGCGAAGAGCGTTCGGGGGGGCGAGCGCGCAAATCTATCCTGGAAGATGCCTACGAAGCCTTGTTGGGAGCAATCTACTTGGACGGTGGATATGCCGTGACGCGGCGTTTCGTCACGCAAGGACTTCTCCGAAACTGGGAGGAGATCATCCATCAGCCTGAATTCGCCAATTACAAGAGTCAACTTCTGGAGTATGCTCAGCGTCGTTCTCTTCCAAATCCCGTCTATGTTCTCCGCCACGAAAGCGGTCCTGATCACGCCAAGAATTTCAGAGTTGAGGTGTTTCTGAACGGCAAAGCCACCGGATGTGGAGAGGGTCCCACGAAGAAAGTCGCCGAGCAGATGGCGGCATGTCAGGCCGTACTGAAATTGGGATTGCCAACAGATTTGCCTACGGAGCCGACAATGGACACCGAGGGCTCATAGCAGAGGAATTACCAGCGCATATCGCGAGGAGGCGCAAAGAAAGGACATCCATGGACCATTTCTTCAATGAAGAACAAATTGCACTTCGCGACCTTGTTCGCAAGATCGCCGATGACAAGGTGCGCCCGGTGGCGGCCAAATACGATCGAGAAGGTATTTTCCCCTGGGATCTTGTGAAGGTTTTTGCGGAAGCAGGCCTTTATGGAGTCGTCATTCCCGAGGAATATGGGGGTGCTGGAAGAGGGGTCACCGAGTTAGCGATAGTCAGCGAAGAGCTGGCCAAAGCCTGCGCCGGTGCGACCTTAGCTGTTGCCGCTTCCGCTCTGGGAACATTTCCGATTATCATTTCCGGCAATGACGAGCAGAAGCGCCGCTACCTTCCGGATCTTGCGACAGGGAAATATTTGGCGGCTTTCTGCCTCACCGAACCGGAGGCCGGTTCCGATGCCGGGGCGATTCGAACGCGTGCAACTCGTACGGGAAACGAATATATTCTGAACGGCACCAAGATCTTCATCACGAACGGGGGAGTCGCTCATATCTATACGGTTATCGCGGTGACGGATCCTGCGAAAGGAACACGCGGAACCTCAGCCTTCATTGTCCAGGATGACTACCCCGGCTTCAAGCTGGGGAAAGAAGAAGACAAAATGGGAATTCGTGCTTCGGCGACAAGGGAGATCGTTTTCGACGACTGTCATGTCCCAGCCGAGAATCTCATAGGGCGTGAAGGAGAGGGATTTGGAGTTGCCATGAAGACCTTGGACAAGTCTCGTCCGGGAGTCGCCGCCCAAGCGCTGGGGATCGCTCAAGGAGCGTTCGACCTTGCCCTCGACTATGCCCGCAAGCGCATTCAATTCGGACAGCCCATCGCGAGCCATCAAGGGATTCAGTTCATGTTGGCGGATATGGCGACACAAATCGAAGCGGCGCGCGCGCTCCTCTATGCGGCCGCGCACCTTGTGGATTCGGGAGCGAAGAACATTGCTCAACTATCGGCCATGAGTAAGCTTATGGCCTCTGATGTGGCCATGAAAGTGACCACGGACGCTGTGCAGATCTTCGGTGGCTACGGCTACATGCGCGACTATCCGATTGAGAAGTACATGCGTGATGCTAAGATTACTCAGATTTATGAGGGGACGAATCAGGTTCAACGCATGGTGATTGCGCGCACGCTCATACGCGAAGCGGCATCCAAGGGCTAAAATGGACGGCCCGCGTTACTGCGCCGCATGTGGGGCTCTGCTCGAGGTGGCCCAGGTTGAAAACCGCCAGCGCTCCATCTGCAGACACTGTGGTCATATCCACTATGTGAACCCCATTCCATCGGTCGTGGCTCTGCTTGAGCAGAACGGCGCGGTTCTTCTTGTCCAGCGTGCCGTGGAGCCGGGAAAGGGAAATTGGTGCCTGCCGGGTGGATTCATTGAGACCGGAGAGACGATAGCGGATGCGGTGATCCGAGAAGTGATGGAAGAAACGGGGCTCGAGTGTCGCCCTTTGGAAGTGTGGGATGTTTGCAGCGACCTCGGCGGGTTCTATGGGGATATTCTCGTGGTCTGCTATCGTGCTCAGAGCCTCGGTGGGACTCTGAAAGCAGGCGATGACGCCATGCACCTTGATTTCTTTCATAGAGACAATGTCCCTCGGCTCGCTTTCCGCTGTCATGCACGGTTTCTCGAAAAATTCTGGAGACAGAAACTTGCCTTTCACCCGCATCATTAAGAGATGGATGAAATGGGCAGCGCCGCCGGTTCTTGGTATTGTTTGGTTGAGCTGCACCATTGAAGAGTCCCCTGAACTCCAGACAGGCAGCATCGAAGTGCGTCTCTTCGATTCGAGCGGCACAGAAATTTACAATGCCGAAATCTATGTTGACAGCGTGGTGAAGGGGCAACTAACGCCGGCAGTTCTCAGTGGCGTTGCGGTTGGCCAACGACAGCTTCGCGTCTGGAAGTCGGGTTATTATCCAGTTGACACTCTGGTGGAGGTCCTCCAGTTCGACACGATTCAAGTTTCTCTCGACACAAAGATCTCGCCGACCGGCGCGATTGAACTTCTGGATGCACCGGCGGGAGTAACTCTCCTGCTGAACGGAGAAGCGAACGGCCAAACGCCCCCTCCGGTCTTTCCAACAATCGGGATAGGCAGTTATCGGCTGTCGGCGTATCTGCCAGACCATGCAACCGACTTGCCCGCTCTGTGGCGAGAGCAGGTTACTTGGGCGGATACACTGCATATTGCAGTTCATTTTACTGAGGCTACGACGGGAAATCAGACAGGCAGTTTGACAATTCCATTTTCGCTCCCGAGTGACTGGAATCGCGATTATGCAATCGAGGACTGGCGCGGCCATGTGGTGCTCCTCAATTTCTGGTTCATTGATTGCCCGAATTGTATTTTGGAGTTTCCCTATTTGCAGCAAGTCTATCAGGAATCGGGCGGTGATGGAGGCTTTCAGATTCTGGCAGTGAATCCGTATGACGCAATGGAAGACATTCGCCAGTTCCGCACCGAGAGTGGATTGACCTTTCCGTTCCTGAGTGATGGTGAACATGCTGTCAGTCAGACCGATTATAATGTCGGAATATATCCCACAAATCTGCTGGTAGACAAACGAGGAGTCATTCGCTACCGAGTCGGGCGAGTCACCTATGACGAGCTTCGGGCTTGGGTGGATGTGCTTCTGGCGGAGCAGTGATAGAAGAGATTGAAGGAGTTGATGGTGAGCATACGCATATTTTTCTTGGCGGCTCTTTGTCTCATTTGGGTGGCGAGCGGAAGCGCCCAGACATTTTCTTTTACGGCGGATACTGTCGCTCGATATGGAGAGGCGGGGGAGCTTGTTGTGTTCCATGCTATGTTCGAGAATCTATTGGACGACACTCAGTCCATTCATTTCCATGTGGATGCCTATGACTTTCCGGATACGAACTGGACGATTGGCATCTGCAACCAAGCCGGCTGTTTCCCACCGGGTATCACTGATGTGGACTACACCTATGAGGCGCGTGCACGAGATACCCTCGTTTCCTTTGATGTTCGCATGACGGAAGTCGGAGATTCCGGACATTTCAGCACAACTTTGACTGCGGCTGTCGATCCTGAAAATCCCCAGACGATTCACTTCACGATTTACAAAGGATCCGATGTCGTGTTGCATCAGCGGGCGATTCCCGAGGCAAGCGGTTTCGTAACTTCCTATCCGAATCCGTTCAATAATGAGACGACATTGGAATTCTCCATGGCACGCTCTGAGGCGACAGACCTGGTCATCTACGACTTACTTGGGCGAGAAGTCGTGAGAATAGTCGATGGTGAGCGCTTGAATCCGGGGGTCCACCGGCTTCAATGGTCCGGGACGAATCGCGACGGGATTTCTCTGCCTTCGGGAGTCTATTTCGTCGGCCTAAGACACCGAGATGAACTCAGAACTCATCGGCTATATCTTCTTCGGTAAAATGAGGTTTCATGATGAGAATGGCGCAGCGATTTTTGGCATGGTTTTTCGTCGCTCTTGCTGCATTTGCTATTACAAGTCTCTCGCGCGCGCTCTTTGCTGTCCCGGCTGATTGGACTCTGAAAGACTTAGACGGAGGCCGCTTCACTCTCTCGGAAAATCTGGGCGGATGGCCAACGATAATTCTTTTTTGGGCGACATGGTGCCGTCCCTGCAAGCAGGAAATGAAAGACTACAAGAGCATCTTTGAAAGCTATCAAGAGAAGGGCGTGAAGGTCTTGGCCATCTCGGAGGACAACTCCAAGACCCAGAGCCAGATTAAGCCGTTCATTCAAAACAATGGCTATAATTTCACGGTACTCCTTGATCCGACCGGTGAGGTTCTGAGAAGCTACGGCGGGGAGTCCATTCCTTTCACCATTGTGCTCGATTCTGTGGGTACAGTTCAAAAGACCTATCGAGGCAAGATTCAGAGGATAGATGACCTGAGCAAGCTCCTTGAAAAGTTACTTGTGGAATCGGTGGGTGAGTAGCTGCTTTGTTCTTGTTGTTGCCTGCCTGGCCTGCGGCGTGACACTGGCGCCATTGAGTGCTCAGGAGATTCGGGTGGGCGGATCAAACTTGCTGCGCCTTGACGAAGGCTATGAGGTGAACCCCCTCAAGCATGCACAGTTTCCCGACAACCGCGTTTATCGCAGTTTCTTTGAAAATCGTCTGCGCTTGAACATTGCCTATGGCAATTGGACTTTGGGAGGGCGATTCCTGCATTTCCGTCCTTCCGAAATAGACAAGCGTTTCTTTGCCGTTGAGAGTGAAACCGGGCTTGACAAGCGCTATTTCGATGCCAAGCTCCGTCCTTTGGCAATTCGTGTTGGCCACTTCGCCGAGGTTTTTGATCATGGTCTCACGCTTGGTCTGTTTGAAGACCGTGAACTCTTCTTCGATAGCGAGCTGGATGGAGTGCGTTTGTCGTTTGCACGGGGACCCGTTTCGCTCACGGCACTCAAAGGGCGCTCTCGTGCACGTGAGGGATTTCTGGTTGAGGAGGAGGGAGTCACAGGCGCCCATGCTGAAGTCGTTCCGCTCGCCGGATGGAAAGTGGGGGCAAGTTTCGTCCATCTTGATTCAAGCGGATACCCCGAAGCCCGTCTCCCCGCCGTGAGCGGTTTGGGGACGATCGGGCCTTTGCAGTTCGGGGGAGAATTCGCGTGGAAAGAGACAGACCTCGGAGTCTCGAAGACTCATGGTCAAGCCTGCTATTTAGAGGTTATGGCGACTTCAGGCCAGTACAACTTGCTCATAAATTATAAGGATTATGACTATCGCGGCTGGACCCCGTTCCAGAATCCGCCACTCGTCAGTCGCGAGTTAGGGCCGCGGCTTCTTCAAAATCGCGAACCTCATGTCTTTTATCCTGAGGATGATGTCGGCTATCAGATTGAACTTCGCGGTGTCGTATTGAAAGAGGTCTCCGTTCTGGCTCACTTCAATCATTCGAGCCAACATGCCGATGGCCAGAAGGGAATTGCCCTGCCGACATTGCAGGAGCGCGACTGGCCCTATTGGGAGTTCTTCACGACCGTCGAGAATACCTGGCCGTCCGGATGGAGCCTGGAATGGGAGGGAGGGGTCAATGAAGAAGCCCAGACACAGTTCTGGTACAAGAAGGCGTGGATGGCCGCCAATGTCGGTGCCCCTATGGGTCAAATGGGTCGCATTCAGTTCGGGGGAGAAGCACTGAGAGTCCGCGATCAACGGAGAGACGAGGAATTCGTGGATGAACTGGCGACTCTTGGCTGGGAGGATGGCAAGAGCTTGTCTGTCGAACTGCAATCGCAATGGACGGATGACGAAGCCCTGCGCGAGAGGGAGGGTGGTTTCTGGCCTTCGGCGGAGATCGCCTATTCGTTCGGGGAGGAACGTCATCGTGCAACTCTCTTTTGGGGCCGCGAGCGTGGAGGCCTGCGGTGTTCCAACGGATTCTGTCGGCGAGTGCAGCCGTTTGAAGGATTCCGTTTCACTCTCGAGAGTTCGCTGTGAAGGAGGCTCGCGTTCACATAGACCCACGGCGCCTGCTGCCATCGGTGGATGTTGTTCTGCAAGAGGACGCTCTTCATGTGTTACGCGGGACAATCTCCTCTGACTTCCTAACGGCAGCGGTGCGTCGTGCTCTCGAGACTGAGAGAGCGCGAGTCGCCGATGGGCGACCTGTGCCCGATGCCAAGAAGCTGGCCGAAATGGCTGCGACTGAAGTTCGGTCTTGGTTTGAGAGCCGTCTGCAATCGGTTATCAACGGGACAGGAATCATCCTTCACACAGGTCTTGGTCGAGCTCCGTTAGCCCCAGAGGCACAGGAGGCTGTCCATCGCGTCGCTCAAGGATACTGCAATCTGGAAATTGATTTGCAGAGCGGACGGCGAGGGGAACGGCAAGAGATTCTCCTGGACGATTTCCAGTCCCTGCTGGGCGTTGAAGCTGCACTTGTTGTGAATAACAACGCCGCGGGTGTTTTTCTGGTCTTGAGTGTGTTAGCGGCAAAGAGGGAGGTTATCGTCTCTCGCGGTCAGCTTATCGAGATTGGAGGGAGCTTCCGTCTTCCCGAAATTATGAACCGGTCCGGCGCAAAGCTCGTTGAAGTCGGAACAACAAATAAGACACGCTTGACGGACTATGCCAACGCCATCACCTCAAAGACAGCTTTGATTCTGCGAGCCTATCCTTCCAACTACAAGATTGAAGGTTTTGCAGAGACGGTTCCTCTTGAAGATCTGGTGACACTTGGACGATCGCATGAGATTCCGGTCGTGGACGATTTGGGAGGTGGCCTTCTCTGGTCGTGGCAGCACCTTGGACTTCCGGAAGAACCTACCGTCGCTCAGAGTCTTGGAGCGGGGGCGGATCTTGTTCTTTTTTCGGGAGACAAGACGCTGGGTGGCCCACAAGCGGGTATCATCGTCGGCAAAGAGGCTTTGATCGCGCGATTGAAGCGCCACCCTTTGCTTCGAGTGCTTCGCCCGGACAAACTTCAAATTGCCGCGCTGTCAGCTACGCTGAAGCTTTTTTACGACCGTGAACACCTCCCGGAGCGGCTGCCGACTTTTGAGCGTCTTGCAGAGCCGGTTGAAAGTGTTCGGAAGCGGGCGGATGACCTTCGGCGAAGGCTGGAGAGTCGCGCAGATTGGGCGGCTCTGGAAGTCGTGGACACCAAGGCTCAGACCGGTTCCGGCACTTTGCCAGCCGAAGAACTTCCGAGCGCGGGTCTGGCGGTTTTTCCACGAGGTTGGCGTCCCCATGCCTGGGCACGACAGTTGCGCTTGAGTCGTCCCGCCGTGCTCGGAACACTGCGAGACGAGCGCTTCGTTCTTGATTTCAGGACAATCTTCCCGTGGCAGGCCGATGCTTTGGCGTCGGTGATTGAGAAAGCATTGACGAAAGAGCGCCATGAAGCGTAGCTTTTATCCCGCAATGTGTGCGATGGCGCTGCTCCTGCTTGTGCCGATGGGCTCGGTCGGAGCCGCGCTTGTGGAATGGATCACGATAGACGGTGCGATTGGACCCGTTGCCGCGCATTACATTCGCGAGGGCATTGACCGTGCTCAGGATAACCACGCGGAGTGTCTGGTGATCGAAATGGACACGCCTGGTGGTTTGATGAAATCAATGCGGATGATTTGCAAAGACATCCTTGCGGCCCAAGTGCCCGTTGTGGTCTATGTTTCACCGGCGGGTTCGCGGGCGGGCTCGGCGGGCGTCTTCATTACTCTGGTCGCCCACATTGCGGCCATGGCACCGGGGACAAACATCGGAGCGGCGCATCCGATTGATATTGGCGGACAAGGCGGCGGCGACTCATCCCAAGTGATGGAGCAGAAAATCACGAATGATGCCGTTGCTTTTGTGCGCACCCTTGCCGAGAAGCGAGGCCGCAACGCCGATTGGGCGGAAAAGGCCGTGCGAGAAAGTGCTGCAATTACAGAGAAAGAGGCTCTGGACCTCCATGTGATAGATTACATCGCTCCGACACCGGATAGTCTGCTCGCGCTCATTGATGGCGATACGATTCGAATTGACGGTCGCGAGATTATCTTGGCGACGAAGGGAGCCGCTGTAGATAAGGTGCTGATGAATTGGCGACTGAACCTCCTGGCTCTCCTGTCGGATCCGAACATCGCCTACATTCTACTCCTCTTAGGTATTTACGGAATTTTCTTCGAGCTTTACAACCCTGGCGCCATCCTTCCCGGAATTGTCGGAGGGATCTGTCTCATCATCGCCTTCTACAGCCTGCAGCTCTTGCCTGTAAATTTGGCAGGAGTCCTGCTGATTGCATTGGCTGTCGTGCTCTTCTTGCTGGAGATCAAGGTCATGAGCTACGGGCTGTTGTCTATTGGGGGAGTCATTTCGTTTTTGCTCGGTTCCTTGATGCTATTCGATGTTTCTTTTCCGGGAGCGAAAGTGAGTCCTAGCGTGATCATACCAGCAACGATTTTTACTGCTCTGTTCTTCCTCTTCGCCGTCGGGATGGGCATTCGTGCCCAGAGAAGGAAAGTGACAACGGGAATGGAAGGCCTCATCGGCGAAATTGGCACGGTGGTTTCGCCTTTATCTCCGATGGGAACTGTGCTTCTTCACGGCGAACTGTGGAAAGCCGTCGCAACATCGCCGATCGAGAAGGACCGAGATGTCCGTGTGATTGCTGTCGAGCACCTGAAATTGACTGTCGAACCTATTTAATATCGTCCCCTACGGACGGAAAAGCCAAAAAAGGGAGGAGTCCCCATGCCTGCTCTTGCATTTATCATCATTGTGCTGATTCTCTTGCTGGTTTCAGCCATTCGAATCCTGAATGAATATGAACGAGGGGTGATTTTTCGGTTAGGTCGCCTTATTGGCGCGAAAGGTCCCGGCTTGGTGCTGCTGATACCCATCGTTGATCGCATGCAGAGAGTCAGTCTGCGAACCATTGTTTTGGATGTGCCACCTCAGGATGTCATTACCCGGGACAATGTGTCCGTGCAAGTGAATGCGGTGGTATATTTTCGAGTCATGGATCCGAATAAAGCCATCGTCGAAGTGGAAAACTTCCTCTTCGCGACTTCTCAGCTCTCGCAGACGACTCTGCGCAGCATTCTGGGACAACAACAGCTTGATGACTTGCTTTCCGAGCGGGAAAAAATCAATCAAGAGCTGCAGACGATTATCGATCGTCATACGGATCCATGGGGGATCAAGGTATCCATGGTGGAAGTCAAGCATCTGGATTTGCCGCAGGAAATGAAGCGGGCTATGGCTCGTCAGGCCGAGGCGGAACGAGAGCGACGGGCCAAAATCATTGCGGCTGACGGCGAATTCCAGGCGTCGCAGAAGCTGGCTGATGCAGCGAAAGTGATCGCGGATTATCCGATGGCTTTGCAATTGCGCTTTCTCCAGACGCTCGTGGAAGTGGCGGCGGAGAACAACTCGACAACGGTTTTCCCCGTGCCGATAGACCTTTTCACGCCATTTCTCAAAGAGTATGCCAAGAAAGCACCCCAATCTGAATAGAAGAACAGGCCAGATCTAATGGCGCCACGATCTCACTCTTTCCGTTCGCATCCGCGTCCCTATCGAGCCGCGGCCGACATGATTTTGCGGCTCCTGCGGATTTTTGTTCCTTTGGCAATCGTCGGAGCGATTTTCTACCTACTTATTGATCGCCCGCAGACGGTCACCGGCCGACTTCGCGTAACGAGCGATGTGAAAGGAGCTGAAGTCCTCCTGGACGGTATGCAGGTCGGAGTGGTGACGGATACGACCCTCTCACGAGTCGTCGCCGGGCGCAGGTCCGTAGCGGTTCGCAAATCAGGCTATCTTGCGGAGCCGGAGGTCGTCTTTATTGATGTGAAACAAGACACTCTAACGGTCGTGACCTTTCGTCTGATAGAGCGTGCAGCCGCTTCGCGGGATAGCGATTCCATCGGATTTCTGGAATCTCTGCGTGAAGATATTCCAGTTGACTGGGAGGAGATGGCTCCTCCATCGCTTTCATCGGACGATGCCGCACGCCATCGTCCGGATGAGTCCGAGGAAGAATTCGCAGCGACCGAGGAGATGATTGAGCAAGACACGGCTCTTCCGGTGTTTGCGGCGGAGCAGACTCCCGTGCGCGCACAAGAAGGCATTACGGGAGCCTCGATTGTCGTTTCATCGAATCCACCGGGAGCGGAGATTATTATCAACGGCGATTCGACAGGTCATCAGACCAACTACACATTCCATGATCTCCTGCGCGGAACCTACTTCGTCGCTGCGCGTAAGCAGGGCTATATCTCGAAACCCGATATTGTGCAGATTGACCTATCTCGTGATTATCAAAATGAATTGGTTGCCTTCTCGCTCACCCTGGATGCGTCGCTTCCCTCGCCACAACTGACGGTATCTACGGAACCCATCGAAGGGGGCATTCGAGTGGCGGGCAAGCCCGTGGGAAAAGGGCGCGTTACCCTTGATGTGGCTCTCGGAAAATCCCTCGTGGAGTTTGAGGAAGTCATCGGGTACCGGACACCTGAATCGCAGCTTGTGGAACTTACTCCCGAAACGACTTCAATGGAGATCATTGGGCGATACGAGCGCCTTGAAGGAAAGGCCTTTCTTGCGGTGATGCCGGCACGGACAAGAACGATTAAGGGAGAGGAACTACGCGTTTGGGTGGATAATGAGTTGTTCGTTGACAAGCTCGCGCAGAAATTGGACGGGTTCTTGATTCATAAACTTGTGGCAGGGAAACGCTTGGTCCAAGTTGAATATCAGGGTATGGTACAGAATGTCCATGTGGATCTCTTGGACGATGAGGTTTCCACAGTCACTTTTGCGATTGAGAGTTTTCTCAGCAAGAAGAGCCTGCGTCTCCGGATTGAGCCCGTGACGAGCCTCAAGGACTGGCAAAAGCGCACGCGAAAATTGGCGATCGTGGAACAGAAGTAACCCTTGTATTGGCCTGTGAACCCCTTCTGACACTGCGAATCATCGGACCCTCTCCTCGAGGGTTTTTTCTTAGATTCCATCTATCGCAATCGATGAGAGAACGGCTGCAGAAAATCCTGGCACGTTGGGGCGTTGCCTCTCGGCGAACCTGCGAGCAACTGATTCGGGACGGACGAGTCACGGTCAATGGTGTTCCTATTCGCCAACTTGGATCCAAAGTTGATCCGGAGCAAGATACGATTCAGTTTGATGGACACCTCCTGTCCCGTGTCCCTCCCGACAGAATTGTCATCGCCCTGAACAAGCCGGCTGGCTATCTTTCCACTTGCAAGCGTGCGGGCTCCAAGAGCCCAACCGTTATTGACCTCATTTCCGTTGAGGCGCGTCTTTTTCCAATTGGGCGTTTGGATCGCGAAAGTTCGGGTTTGCTCCTGGTGACGAACGACGGTGAGTTTGCCCATCGGATTATGCATCCTCGGTTTGGCTATGACAAAGAATATCTTGTCCATGTGCAGGCGCCGCTGGAGCCGTCGCAGTTGAACCGGCTTCGGGGTGGAGTAGTTCTGGATGGTCGCCTCGCAAAACCTCTTGCGGTGCATCCTTCGAGCGCTGCGGCCTTCACGATGATTCTGGAGGAGGGGCGAAAGCGTGAAGTCCGCCGCATGGTAGAGGCTGTCGGCGCAACCGTCGTCGAATTGTGCCGCATCCGAGTAGGATCCTTTAGCTTAAAGGATATTCCCTCAGGCCGCTGGCGCAGACTGACAGAGAGGGAGGTGGAGGAGTTGTGCAACTATCGTCGAGATGCTTCCGGTAAGAAGTCGCTCAGCGGGTGACACTGCGGAGAAGGCATTGTGGGACACATAATCATTGGCACGGCCGGACATATTGACCACGGAAAATCGCTGCTTGTCAAAGCTCTGACGGGCACGGATCCGGATCGGCTGCCCGAAGAACAACAGCGCCACATCACCATAGACCTCGGCTTCGCTTTCTTGGACGATGTCGCGGCCATTATTGATGTTCCAGGTCACGAGCGGTTTGTTCACAATATGGTTGCGGGAGCCGCGACGATAGACTATGCCATGTTGATTGTCGCCGCCGATGATGGTATCATGCCTCAAACGCAGGAGCATCTTGACATCCTCCGTTTTCTTGGAATCGAACAGGGCGCGGTCGTCATTACAAAGGCGGATTTGGTCGAGGATGCGTGGCTCGAACTCGTGCGCGAGCAGATTGCGGAAGTCACCGCAAACACTTTTCTCCAAGAGGCTCCGGTTCATGTTGTGGATTCTGTCAGCGGTCGTGGAATCTCGCAACTGCGGAACTTCCTGCTTGGGGAGATGCCCGCGTTGCAGCGCAAGGGCGACAGGGGGTTTTTTCGATTGCCCATTGATCGTGTCTTTCAAATGAAAGGACATGGTACTATTGTGACGGGCACGGTGCTCTCGGGAAAAGTCTCTGTGGAAGACCGGCTCGAGTTGCTTCCTCAGAGGAGAGAAGTTCGCGTGCGCGGCCTGCAGATGCACGGCCAATCTCAGGCTTCCCTCAGTATGGGGCAGCGTGCCGCGATTAATCTGGGAGGCGTAGATCGGCAGCTTCTCGAGCGCGGAGATGTCTTGGCTACACCGGATTACATGGTGCCATCTCAGCGTCTGCGAGCAAAGATAAGTCTCTTGAAACATGTTTCACCATTAAGAAACCGACAGCGTGTTCGAGTTCATATCGGCACGCAAGAAATCATGGCGCGCGTTCTCCTTTTGGTACCGGATGGAGCCTTTGTGGATTTCACTCTCGATGTTCCAACGGCAGCGTCGCGTCTCGATCGCTTCGTCTTGCGCAGCTATTCTCCCATGGTGACAATCGGCGGTGGTGTGGTTGTGGAGGTCAGTCCCCCACAAATCATGAAACGGAATCGTATTGCCGAGATGGAAGTGAGCCTCTCGTTGAGTGAGGCGAGTGGACAGGACTTCATTCGCATTTTTCTGGACAAGCGCGCTCCCTATGGAGCGACTCTAACGGAGTTGACTCAAGTTAGCGGTTTCGGCTCGGAGAGCGTCACTCTTTGGCTCACGAATTTGGTCGCTCATCAAGCAGTGGTGACGCTCGGCGAGAGATACCTGTCGGCAGCATCCCTGAAGCAGATTCGCCAGCAAATCCTCGATACGCTCGCGGAATTTCATCGCCAGAAGCCGGAGTTTCCTAATATGGAATGGGCCGAATTGCGTCAGGCGGCCTTGCCGGGTATTCCGGAGAATCTCCTCGCTCTCATCCTCAGGACGCTTCTCGATGATGGAAAAGTCAAACTCGAGGGCT
Organism: Candidatus Puniceispirillum sp.; assembly: GCA_020724065.1. Lineage (GTDB taxonomy): Bacteria > Electryoneota > RPQS01 > RPQS01 > DYHQ01 > DYHQ01. Next base: position 28,007 of record DYHQ01000005.1, read on the forward strand.
CCGGCATTCGTCTCTCGAGCCATCGCGCGATGCTGGCTACAGAGCGTGAAGCATTGGCAGAAAGACTCTTAGCTCTAATCCAAAATTCCGGTTTTCGACCCCCACCTGTTGCTGACATCGCAAAGACCTTGGATGTGTCTTCAAACGAGATGGTCAAGATGCTGGGGTTGCTTGTCAAGCAGGGACGACTTGTGCGCTTGGAACCGGAGCTCTTCTTTCATCCAACCGTTTTCGAAGCGGCGGTCTCGAAATTGCGCAGTGAAATCGCCGCGCGTGGAGGGGTAACCGTCGGAAACATTACGGCGCTGCTTGATTCAAGCCGGAAATATGTGGTACCGTTCTTGGAGTACACGGATAAGGTCGGCGTGACACGACGCGAGGGAGACCAACGCATTGCCGGGTCATAGCGTGAAGAGGAGGACTGCGCGGCCTACGCTGCTGCTGGCTGATCCCAACGGGCGAATCTTCGATTATCCCTTTCTTGAATGTGTTGGTAAGAGCGGCTCCCAGTTCACGGCAGTTAGACAATGGATCCCGCTTCCCGAGGGAAGCAAACTTTTCACGCTTCCGGAGCGGAGTGCATTGGGTTGGGATCCGGATGCTCAACAATTGCGCGCTGTTCGGGATATATGGATAGGGGACTACGCCCCTCTTCCCGTTGCCGCCTTTCTGTCTCCAGGTTATGTTCGCACGCACCTACCGGGAACAGAACCCGCGGAACATTCACCCTTGCTGCCGACTTGGGCCTACACATGTGTCGCGTGGCATGAGGGACAATTCGTCGCGGCGGCTTTCCGCATTGACGCCAATGCGAAATGGCAACCCGAACGATATGACGACAGGGAACTTCTGCCTCGAATCGAGGAAAGGCTCGCTGAGTCGCCTCGCAATCGTCTTCTGAAACACTTGGCCCATTGTGCGGCGGTTTATCACTGTTTCGCCGCCAAGAATCTTTTTCTGGATCGCTGGGAAGCTCCACTGCCGGTTGCATCCCGCTGCAATGCCGCTTGCCTGGGTTGTTTGTCGTGGCAACCCAAAGGACGACATGTAAGCTCGCATCATCGCATTCGTTTTCGCCCCTCGGTGAAGGAAATTTGCGAGATTGCAGTCCGTCACTTGGAGGTCGCGCCCGAGGCGATGGTCAGTTTCGGCCAGGGCTGTGAAGGGGAACCCATACTCGAGCATGAGCTCATTGGTGAAGCCATTGCTGCAATCCGAAGCGAAACGAGACGGGGAACGATTCATCTGAACACGAATGGATCACTGCCAAAGACGCTCGAAGCCCTTGTGAAACGAGGTCTTGACAGTGTGCGCATATCTCTGAATAGCTGTCTGCCCGAGCGGTACCATGCGTATTTCGCTCCGCAGAATTATTCATTTCTCGATGTGAAACGGAGCGCGATATTGGCTCGCCAAGCGGGAGCATATCTTCATTTCAATTTGCTCGTTTTTCCCGGCATCTCCGACCAGCAACGGGAGATTGACGCGCTCATGGACTGGATAGAAGCGACCGGTGTCAACCATCTTCAGTTGAAGAATCTCTGCATTGACCCGGACGCCTATATCGCTGCGATGCCAGATTCCAAGGACAGGGGAAAGGGGATGAGGCAGTTGGTCAAAGTCCTGCGCTCCAGCGCACGGGATGTGGCTCTGGGCTATTTCAATATTCCCAAGGAAGAGTTCGGCTTGCCGCGAAAAAGCGCCAAGAAGAAGACAATGGCTCGCGTTGGAGAAACGCCTTAATGTCAGTGAGCAGCCGCGAAGAAGCTATCCACTGGCCACCGGATCGTCCTTTGAAGGTCGTCGCCGGTGCAGGTACGGGCAAGACTCGCTTCTTGGTGGAGCGTTTTGTATGTCTGGTGAAAGAAAAGAACATTCCACCCGAGCGAATTCTCGGTCTGACTTTCACTCGGAAAGCGGCCCAAGAACTGGAAGAGCGTCTTCGAGACAAATTGGAGGTGGGGACCGAGTCTGTTGAGCTGCAGGTACATACTTTCGACAGTTTCTGGTTGCAGCTCTTGCTGGAATATCCTGCGGAGTCGAAGATCGAGGCGCCCGTCCAAATCCTTGATGATGGGCTTGCGCGCATTCTCCGACAGCGCATGGTGCATGAGATTAGTCATGGTTGCAGTGAGCTTTCTCTGACATCGTTTCATCACATGAATCTCGTGAACCTTCATCAGGCGGTGTCCGCCGCACATAAAGTGATCAATTCGGCGAGACTTTCTCTCATAGGTACTGAGAACATTTCTCTTGTGCTTCAGCAGTTGCGGGCAAGCACTTTTCCGGGAGATCCCAATGGTGATCTTGCTCAGGAGACGATTCGATTCATAACGGGCGTCTCACAGATTGAGGAGCGGCTCTTGAGTGAGAGTGGCGCACTGGATTATGGCCACATTCTCTTGCGCGCGCATCGCTTGTTGGCCGAGAACGCCACGATACGCGAGCAGGCTCGAAGGAGATTTCGCCATCTACTCGTTGACGAAGCACAGGATACGAATTTCGGACAATTTGCTCTGTTGAAATTCATCGCGGCGGAAGGATTTTCAAACCTGACTGTCGTTGGCGACGCGCGCCAAAGCATTTTTGGCTTTCGGGATGCCAGCCCCGAGAGTTTGCAGGATTTTCGGGCGACCGTTTGCACGCTTGGAGAGAATTTTCGCTCGTATCAAGCGGTTCTTGACCTTGCCGTTGAAGCCCTTTGCCAAGGGAAACCGGAAGAATCCCACACCCTGACGGCACACACGGGCGAGTCGGAAAGACCGTCGGTTGCTGGCTTCCTTGCATCATCAGTTGCCGAGGAAAATCGCGTCATCTGCGATTTCATTCGGAAGGCAATCAAGAGAGGGAGTCGCCCGGGCGACATAGCCGTTCTGGCGCGCAGCCGCGCGACGCTCGCAAGGCTTGAAGATAAACTTCGAGCCGAGAGCATTCCAACAATGTCGTTGGTCGGGGGATTCTACCGACGCCCCGAAATCCTTGACGCTCGAGCCTATCTGGCCTATCTGCTGGATTCCAATGACCGGGGCGCGGTGGCACGAATCCTTGAAAGGGGCGCCGACTCTTCTTCTCTCGCGGCAATAGGTGACGCGCTGTCAGCGTACAGTGGGTTTTCGGGAAGCGAAGCCGAGACGGCGGCGGCAAAGGAACGATGGCGCCATCTTTCAGAACTTCGAGGTGAATTCCTCGGCAGGGACTTGTCACTGAATCTGCGCTGGTTCGGTTATCTCGAAAAGGCGGGATACCTGGCTTGGCTTTCCGCCTGGGGAGAGAAGGATAGATTGCGTGCACAGGCCAATTTGCGAAAGCTCTACGAACTCACGCACCAATTGGCCACTCCACCCGTTGGGCTCTCGGAGCACGAGATTCTCAACTATCTCGATTTCGCAATTGATGCCGGGGAAGATGAGGTCGAAGCTCTTGGTGGCGAATCGGATGGCGTGATCCTTACAACAATTCATCGTGCGAAGGGGCTGGAATTTCCCATTGTCATCTATTGCGGCGTTCATGACAAAGTGATTCAGCGTCCGCAAGGCTTCTTTGTGCATCTTCGCCCACGCTATGCGAGCGACCATTGGCATTACGAAGGAGCGGGATTACTTTTGTCAGAAGATTTCGTCAACAAGGAGGTCCAGCCTCCGCCCGACGAGCGCTACAAAGAAGATGCAAGGGGGGAAGAAAAACGACTCGATTATGTTGCTTTGACGCGTGCGAAGAAATTGCAGATTGTCTGTGGGCACGAGAGCAAGCGAGGGGGTCTTCCGAAAGTGGTGGAGCTCCTTGAGGATTTTGCCGCCCGCAGTCCGCAAAGATTTTTCTTTTCGCGCGCACCGGACGCTGAAAGCTTGGCGAGTCTGTTGCCCGATGTGTCTGCCCGCGAGCGCCGCGCGTCGGTGACCCCCAAGAAGGCGCAAGAAGGTGCTGGCGCGGTGCTCAGTATGTTGCCACTGATTCGCTGGTCGTTTTCGGATTTTGAACGCGAGTACTCCAAGCAACAGGGGAGCGTCCCCACACATAGCACATCCAGAGACAAAGACACGCAGAAAGACGCGATACGGCGTGGAGTGTTAGTTCATGATGTGATACGCCTCAGTGGAAAAGGCCGCGGTTGGCTTTCCACGATTCATGACTTGGATCGCGCTTTTCTCCTGTCCACCTCTGAAACTTCCCATTGGCAGAGGGTCGTGAGTGAATTTCTCTCAAGGGATGGAGAGTCCTATTCTGAAATACCTTTCGATCTCTTGATAAGGACAGAGGAATGTCTACTGTGGCTGCGAGGTGCTGTGGACCGTCTTGAGATTCGGCACGAGAAGGGAAGACTCATTGATTTCAAGACCGGCCAGTGGAATGATGAGACGGCCGCACGAACTGAGCGACAACTCAATTTCTACGCGATGGCTTGGCGAAAAGGACTCTGGCCGCAGGCAAAAGAGCTGATGCTTTGCGTTCTGCACTTGGACGAAGGTCGAATGATCGAGATTCCGCAAAACCCGGATTTTGAGGATATTGTAAGAGAGACGGCACGAAGAGCCATCGCAATGGGAGCGATCTGAGGAGACTATGAGGAAGATCATTCTTGTAATCATGGATGGGTTTGGTTTGAGGGAGGCTGATCCTTACAACGCCATCGCCCTTGCGCGGAAGCCGAATCTCGACTGGATTTTTTCGCATTTCCCCGGGACGCAAATTGGCGCGTCGGGTCCGGATGTCGGCTTGCCTCAAGGACAGATGGGAAACAGTGAAGTCGGGCATCTCAATCTTGGGGCTGGTCGCATTGTTTATCAAGAAGTGACGCGGATTGACAAATGCATTGCTGACGGCGAGTTCTATCGGCTCCCGATTTTGCGGAGATTCGTTGATGAGCTTCAGCATTCAGGCGGTGCACTGCATCTGTTGGGTCTCGTGTCTGACGGGTGCGTTCACAGTTCCATTGAGCATCTTCGAGCAATCTTGGAATTGTGCCGGCATGAAAGATTTTCGCGCGTTTACCTTCACGCATTCACCGATGGCCGGGATACTTCGCCCGAAAGCGGAATCGGTTATCTGGCCACGGTGCAACAGTGGATGCGTCAAATTGGCATTGGACAAATTGCGACGATCAGTGGGCGTTATTGGGCGATGGATCGAGATAAGCGCTGGGAACGCACGGTGGAAGCCTACAATGCCATTCGACATGGCAAAGGTGAAATTGCCGGTGATGCGTTGGAAGCCATGCGTGCTTCCTATTCGAAAGGTGTCACGGATGAATTCGTCCATCCCACGGTGCTATGCCAGGACGGTTCGCCGATGACAACCATCGAAGCGAACGACGGTATTTTCTTTTTCAATTTCCGAGCGGATCGAGCTCGCCAGCTTACGCGGGCTTTCAGCCAACCTGATTTCCATGAGTTTGCCGTGGACGGTCGAGTCGAGCGATTCTTGACAATGACACAATATGACGAGACTTTCGATGTCGGAGTTGTCTTTCAACCGCAGAAGTTGACGCGATTTCTCCCGCAACTGTTGGCAGAAAAAAGGCTGAAACAATTGCGAATTACTGAAACGGAGAAGTACCCTCATGTGACTTACTTCTTCAACGGTGGTGAAGAGACACCCTTTGAAGGGGAAGACCGCGTGATGATTCCCTCGCCGAAAATTGCCACTTATGATCTGCAGCCTGAAATGAGTGCCCCGCTTGTCGCGGACGAAGCGTCCCGAAGACTCCGCCTCAAGGTCTATGATTTCGTTGTTCTCAACTTCGCCAATTGCGACATGGTTGGCCATACGGGAATTCTCGACGCGGCGCGCAAGGCCGTTGAAGCGGTGGATGCCGGAGTGGGTCAGGTTTGGAGAGCTGCAGAGGAAATGGGGTACACCCTGTTGTTGACCTCGGATCATGGCAATGCCGAAACGATGTGGGACCATGAAACCAACGGTCCCCACACGGCTCATACAACCAATCCGGTTCCATTCTATGTCCTATCGCCGCGTGAGAGGTTTCATTTGCGAGAAGGGGGAAAATTGTGCGATATAGCTCTGACGGTTCTGCAGCTCATGGGCTTGACGCAACCTCCCGAGATGACAGGGAAGAGCCTGATTACTGAATAGGCTTGATGACGCCACTGCTATGAGAGCCAGAGCTCTCCATAAGTGTGGAGGCAAGGACAAGACTTGAAGGTCGTCTTTGTTGCCGTTTTGGTTGGAGCTGTTTTGCGGGTCGTCTTCCTCTGGCTTGCACCTCTTGAGGGCGATGCAGGCGAGGGTAGGTTGTCCGCCTACAATGATGAACAGGCGCATTTCAATTACATAGCCTATCTGCTTGAGTATCATCGGTTGCCTGAATCCGGCGGTTCAACACGAGACAATGCCACCGGCGCAGCGGCGACATTTGAAAACTACCAACCGCCTCTCTACTATCTGGTGTGCGCTCTCCCCGTTGCTCTGTGGCAAACGGCGGGCTGGTCAAGAAGCTATCTGGCTGCACGGGTGATCTCACTTCTTGCGGGCTTGGCGCTCTTACCGCTAATTTTTCTGATCACTGTGGCCTTCGGATTGGATCGTTCCGTTGCAGCAGGCTCAGTGATTGTGACTTCCATTCTGGGCAGCTTCGTCCGTTTTAGCTCGCTTGTCTCCAATGATACCCTTTGCTGGCTATTCTCGGGTCTTGCAATCTACCTCTGGGTGAAGAGCGAACGCGAATCTCCTGCGCGGCCCAATAGACTGCTTTGGTGCCTGGCTATGATCGCTGGCCTGTTGACGAAGTTATCAGTCTTGCTTCTTTTGCCTTTGCCGTTGCTGTATTCGCTCTTGAAAGGCAACTGGAAGCAGGCTCTGAAATGGTCTGTTTGGGCCATCGTGGTTCTTGTCACAACACTACCCATCTGGATACGCAATGCGCAGATCTTCGGTGCGATTTTTCCACTATCGGCGGGCTTCGGGAAATGGGGAAATGAAAGCGGAGCGATTCTCTCTGTGCTCGCCTATGCAGCGCGATCGTTTTTCTTTCCATGGCAGGAATTCTGGGGCAGTTGGCCGGGCTCTTTGTTCCTCCTCAGTGTCGTTCTCGTTTGCATGTACCTGACGATTTCTTCTGGTGAGCAATTGAAGAAATTGCGAGAACCGATACTCTTCTGCCTTCTCGTGTTTACTGGAATTGGCGGATTCGCATGGCTGAATGTGCATTACTTCCAAGCTGAAGGACGCTACCTCTTCAGTACTTGGCCAGTATGGGCTATCATGATTGGAATCGCAGGAAGAAGCGTGAGTCGCCAGTGGATATTACTCGGCACATTGCTTTCTCCCCATCTTCTCTTTCTAATTCCCTTTGGAGAGTTGGCGCGTGTTCAAGGAGATTAAGAGCCTTTCGCGAGAATCGCTGATCTATGGCGCAGGCCATATCCTCACGCGTTTCGTCACCTTTTTGCTGTTACCCTATTACAGCTATCAGCTTGCACCGGCTGAATACGGCGAAGTCACCCTCTATTACCTCTTCATCGCGGTTGTGCAGACCTTCTACTCGTATGGACTGGATATTGCTTTCCTGCGTTATTACACGCTTCAGAAAGACGAAAGCACTCGGCGGACGATTTTTGGAACGACGCTTCTGACATCGTCGCTGTCGTCTGCGGCATGGACGCTCTTACTGGTGATTGCGGCGCCGCAGATTTCGGGATGGCTGATTCGGGAGCCGGTCCACCCGGAAATTGCAGCGTCAATGATTCGCGTTTGCGCTGCCATACTTTTCCTTGATACGCTCTCCATTTTCCCGTTCATCATGCTTCGGGGAACGCATCGGCCATTTCACTTCGCGAGCATCAAGCTTTTCAATGTTGCTGTCAACATCGCCTTGAATATTCTGTTTCTTGGTGTTTGGCGATGGTCTGTGGCCGGCGTTCTTTGGGCAAATCTCTGGGCATCGCTGGTCACTCTTATCATCCAGTTGCCCGGAATCTATCGTCACGCCAAGCCAGGTTTTGACAGGCAACTACTGAGGCAGATGTTGGCGTTTGGCCTTCCCAATATTCCGACCTATCTCTTTGTGATGATCATTGAATTGGCTGACAGGAAAATTCTGGAGGCTTTGCGCGGCCTCGAGGAGGCAGGGCTTTACAGCGCCGGTTACAAGCTGGGCATGTTCATGGCCGTGGTGACCGGGGCCTTTCGGTTTGCGTGGCAGCCTTTTTTCCTTTCTCACGCTGAGGACGGAGAAGCTCCGAAACTCTTCGCTCGCGTTCTGACCTACTTCGTTCTCATTTGTGGTTTTCTATTCTTGAGTTTTTCGCTTCTGGTGCCTCTCCTGGTCGCTGTGAGCATTCCGGGTCTTGGGGATGCCATCATCGAGAAACGCTATTGGGCCGGGCTTGGCGTCTTTCCTCTCATATTGCTCGCCCATGTTTTTGATGGCATCTATGCGAATCTGATGGCGGGAGTTTACATTAAGAAAAAGACGGCAGTTCTCCCGTGGGTGACGGGCATTGCTGCGATGGTCAATGTGGGAGGGAATCTCTTGCTTGTTCCGAGCTTTGGAATGTGGGCAGCCGCCTGGCTGACATTGATTGCCTTCGCTATCGAGGCTTTCTTACTCTGGCTCTTTATCCGCCGAAGTTATCCGGTACCCTATGAGTGGGGCCGACTCCTGCGTCTCATTCTGATAGTAGGTGGGCTTTTCTGTCTTGGTTTTCTCGGCGCTTTTCATGGACTCTTGCCCCGAATTGGATTAGTTGCGGCGATGCCTATCGCACTGTGGGTAACAGGATTTTTGCGTCCCGAGGAACGAAATCGTTTGGAGACACTGATTCGCCACCCATGAAGATTCTCTATATTGCAGCGGAGCATGTATCCGGAACGCTCTCGCTATTTCAGGCGGAGCACCGCCGTCGAGGCCATGAGTGCCGATTTGTGACTTTTTTCCACAGTCCTTATCGGTTTCCCGAAGACATCTGCTTGAACTTGCCATTCATGCCTAATAAGCGATGGGTTCGATTTGGGAAGCGAGTTCTTAAGGAATTCACCGGTTCCAAGGCGGACAGTGTGTGCACAGGACGCCCTCCTCTCTGGAATCCTCCATTCTGGGAGCGATGGCTTTTCTCCGCGCGAGACGAACTCTTGCGGTCTCGCCTCGAAGCAGCGATTGAAAGGTATGGACTTCATGACTTCGATATCTATCACTTGGATGGCGGTCTGGAATTCTACCGGGATGCGCGGACGCTCAAGAAGTGGATCGGAACGGGGAAAAAGATCGTCTGTTTTTATCATGGCACTGATCTCCGAAATCGAGGTATCCTTCCTGAAATTGATGAGCGCACCCATTTGCGTCTGACCAGTGAGTGGGACCTGATGGAGCTTGATCCGCGACTCGAGTATCTTTACCTTCCGATTGATACGGCGCGTTTTTCACCCAAGAGCGGAGATGCGAGGCAAACCGTCAAGATCTGCCACGCCGCTCGGAATGTCTATAAGGGAACGGAGTCGGTCATCCGCGCCTGTCGAGAGTTGCGCAAAGAGTTCGATATTCAGTTGGTTTTGCTGCAGAATGTTCCCTACGAGGAAGCATTGATGTTGAAATCGGAATGCGACATTTTTGTGGATCAGTTGACGAATGAATGGGGTTGGGGGTATGGAATGAGCGCGGTGGAGGCCTTGGCGATGGGGCTGCCTGTCATAACCAATATTCCTGACAAAATGGCTGAGAAACTTGCGGAACCTCCATTTGTTCAAGCGACGCCTGACACCCTTACCAAAGTTCTGTCTTCTCTGATTCAAAACAAGGATCACCGCGAAGAACTGGGCCGGAGAGGACGGCAATGGGTCGCCGAGTGGCATGACATCAAGAGAGTCGCAGATGTTCTCTACGCTTATTACCGGCGCGAAGGATGGCTATGAGCCCGGAGGAAATTGACGACGAATGTCTGCCTTCTGTCTCGGTTGTGGTTTCGAGTTTCAATCAAAGGCTGATTCTTCAGTGTCTCGTGCCTCAGCTCCTTGCCGAGAAGTATCCAAAGGAGAAATTGGAGATCATCATAGTAGATGGAGGATCAAAGGACGGCACGCGAGACTGGCTGTCCACTTTTCACTATCCCTGCCTGAATTCTCTGTTGGAGAACGAACGGCGAAGCCGGGCTGCGTTGCGTAACCATGGCATTCGAGCAGCCACCAATGACCTGCTCATCATGCTCGACGGAGATCATACGATTGAAACGGATTTCATTCATCAGCATGTGGCACGACATCGGGAGTGCGAATGCGTTGTTTTGGGAGAATCGCAGTTCAGCAATCATTGGCGTTTTCGAGCTTTGAATCGCTATCTGAACACACGAGGCGTACGCAAAGTCCCATGCGGCAAACCGATTCCTGGGCGCTATTTCCGAACAGGCAACTGTTCTGTGCCACGGTCCATTCTTGAACGAATTGGCCTCTTTGATGAGACATTTACATCGTGGGGCGGGGAGGATTTGGATTTTGGTGTGCGTCTTGAAGAAGCGGGAATCGCGATTGTCTATGAACCGCGCGCCAAGGCTTGGCACCACCACCATCGTTCCTTGAACGACTTGCTAAGAAATCTAAGAACCTACGGCGAAAAATCCGTTCCTCGTCTGGTGGAAAAACATCCGCAGCTCTATCGTGAATTGAATCTTCACGAATTGGAGAAACCCTGGATCCATTTTCTCATGCAAGCGCCGTTCTATCATTTCATTCGCCTGATGACGCACTTTCTATTGCCGCTGCATATTTCCCCCATCGTGTTCGATTACCTTCATCTTCGGCAATATGGAGTTGGATTCCTCCATTCCCGAGAAAAAAGAGGAAAGTAGGTTCACGATGCCCGAGATTCTGGACGGCCGGAAAATCTCCCAAGACATAAAGAGTGAAGTTGCTTCCGCCGTGGAGACTCTGCGGCTCAAAATAGGGATCCGACCTCGCTTGCATGTCTTGCTTGTCGGCAACAATCCTGCCTCCGAAGTCTATGTGAAATCAAAGACAAAGACAGCCAATGACTTGGGGATTTCCTCGCAAACGGCGAGACTGCCTGAAACGAGTTCGCAGGAACAGGTTGTTGCGATAATTAATCGTTGGAATGATGACGGCGAAGTTCACGGAATTCTCGTTCAATTACCGTTGCCGGCTCATCTGCACACCGACACAATTCTCGAGCGCATTCTTCCGACGAAGGATGTTGACGGTCTTCATCCGCTGAATTTGGGTCTCCTGGCTGCGGGACGGCCACGATTCATTCCGTGTACTCCGTATGGAGTATGGGAGCTTCTCAAACGAACAGGTCATTCACCCACAGGGAAGCAGGTGGTTATTCTTGGTCGCTCAAATCTTGTGGGAAAACCTTTGGCTTTGCTCTTGTCTTTGAAGGCACCCGATTGCGATGCGACGGTGACACTTTGTCATTCGCAGACACCCGACCTCCGCGGCATGGCCGGTCGGGCAGATATTCTCATATCAGCCATTGGAAAGCCGGAATTTGTCACATCGGACATGGTGAAACCGGGGGCCGTTGTTATTGATGTGGGGATTCATCGAAGAAACGATGGAAATCTCGTTGGAGATGTCGCTTTTGAATCCGTCGCTCCGATTGCATCGGCTATCACGCCGGTGCCCGGTGGCGTTGGTCCCATGACGATTGCCATGCTGATGCAGAACACCGTGCAGGCAGCCACTTCGACTTGATTTTTTGGAGGCATGAGGTTAAATTAAATGTGGTCCTCCATTTGTATCTGTTGGCAAGCAGAACCTGAAATAGAATCATTTCTGATGGGAATTGCCGAACATGGAAAGCAAAATTATTCGCCGTGCTGAAGCTCTTGAATATCACAGTCGCGCCCGAAAGGGAAAGGTCGAGGTCATTGCGACGAAACCGTGCAAAACTCAGCGAGACCTTTCTATGGCCTATACTCCGGGAGTCGCGGAGCCTTGCCTTGAAATCGCCAAAAATCCTGAAGATGCCTATGTCTATACGGCGAAGGGCAATCTCGTAGCGGTGGTGTCCAATGGGACTGCCGTGCTTGGTCTCGGTAATATCGGAGCATTGGCAGGAAAACCCGTGATGGAAGGTAAGGGTGTTCTTTTTAAGCGATTTGCGGATGTGGATGTTTTTGATATCGAACTGAATACCGAGGATCCCAACGAAATCATCAAAGCTTGCAAACTGTTGGAGCCGACCTTTGGTGGAATCAACCTCGAAGACATCAAAGCTCCGGAGTGTTTCTATATTGAGGAGGCGCTCATTCGTGATCTCTCCATTCCTGTCTTTCATGATGATCAACATGGAACCGCGATCATCTCAGGGGCGGGTTTGCTCAATGCTCTCAAAATCGCCAGCAAGAAGATTGACCAAGTCAAAGTTGTTTTCAACGGGGCGGGCGCTGCAGGCATCGCGTGTGCTTCGTTCTATCTCTTGCTGGGTGTGCGCAAGGAAAACATCCTTCTCTGTGATTCCAAGGGAGTTATTCATGACGGACGAACGGATGGAATGAATCCTTACAAAGCTCGTTTTGCCGTGAAGACGAGCGCCAGAACGCTGGCGGACGCTATGAAGGGAGCGGATGTGTTCTGCGGCGTATCCGTGAAAGACTGTGTTACAAAAGAGATGCTTCGCTCCATGGCGGATAAGCCAATCGTGTTTGCCATGGCAAATCCCGATCCCGAGATTACCTACCCTGATGCAATCGCGGCGCGCGATGATGTGATTATGGCCACGGGCCGCAGTGATTATCCCAATCAAGTGAACAATGTCCTCGGATTTCCTTTCATCTTCCGGGGAGCTCTGGATGTGCAGGCGAGCAAGATTAACGAAGAGATGAAGAGAGCCGCGGCGTATGCTCTCGCCGAATTGGCGATGGAAGATGTTCCCGACATGGTTTGCAGAGCCTACGGAGTGGAGAAACTGCAGTTTGGTCGTGACTATATCATCCCGAAGCCCTTTGACCCTCGGGTGCTTCTCAAGGAAGCTCCGGCGGTTGCGAAAGCGGCGGTGGAGACGGGCGTCGCTCGCAAGCCGATTACGAACTGGGAAGCCTATGTCGAAGAACTTGAGAAGAAAATCTTCCCCGGCCGTGAAGTCGTCCGCAAAATCATTAACAAGGCCAAGAAAGACCCTAAGCGCATTGTTTTTCCCGAGGGCGACCAGGAGAAGATTATTCGGGCCGCTCAAATCCTCCTGGATGAAGAGATTGGAAAACCCATTCTCCTGGGGAAGCCTGAACTGATCCGTCAGCGTGCGCAAAGCCTTGGCTTGGATATTGGCAAGGCAACGCTCATCAGCCCGGACGAGTTTCCTAAGCTGGATACTTATGTGCAAAAATTTTGGAATCTGCGCAAACGGCGAGGCGTAACGCATCGGGATGCGCGCCACTTGGTGCTGCAGCGCAATTATTTTGGCCCCATGATGGTCTATATGGGAGACGCCGACGCTCTGGTGGCCGGAGTCGCTCAGCACTACCCGGACACTCTGAGGCCGGCTCTTCAAGTGGTGAAGACTCGCGAGGGATCCCGTATCATATCCGGCATCTATATGATGATCTTCAAGGATCGTGTGATTTTCTTTGCGGACACCACCGTCAATATCGAACCGACGGCCGAAGACCTTGTCGAGATTGCCATCGGAGCGGCTTCCATGGCGAAGGCACTCGATTTTGAACCGCGAATCGCGATGCTGTCATTCTCCAATTTTGGCAGCGTGAAGCATCCCCAGGTCGAAAAGGTTCAAAAAGCGGTTCGCCTGCTCAAAGAGCGCTACCCAGACCTCTGCGTGGATGGTGAAATGCAGGCGGATACGGCGGTGATTCCTGAATTGCTGAACACGCAATATCCGTTTTCTGACCTGAGTGGCAAAGGGCTGGTTAATGTGCTCATCTTCCCGGATCTCGTTTCAGGAAATATTGCCTATAAACTGCTGCAGCGATTGGGCCAAGCGGAAGCGGTCGGCCCGATTCTGGTGGGACCGGAGAAATGCATTCATGTGTTGCAGTACGGAGCCGAAGTCAATGAAATCGTGGATATGGCGGCCATCGCTGTCGTGGACGCGCAATAGTTTTTCGCAATAGAGAGGGCTTGAAAAAAGTAGGCCCGTGCCGTTTGTGGCGCGGGCCACTTCATTGGTGAGTTGGCTGATTCAGTGGGAAACACGGTTCACGACAACATCTGGCTGAGCGGAGATCGAGGCAGCGGAAAGAGCGCGTGGCTTTGTGGAAGGTATGTGCAACTTGCCACAGCCGGTGTATCTCCCAACGACATCCTCCTGCTTGCCATGGATGAGGCAAGAGCTCGTCATTTATGTTTGCAGATTCTGCGGCAGCTCGAGGGGATTTGGGGTGGTCGAATTCGGAGTGTCGGTGGCCTGCTGGCAGATTATGCTCGCGAGGCGTTGGCTTGTCGAGGAAATCCCCTCTATCCTCTTCGTCCAGTGTTGCGATGGCAGCTCTATGACTGGCTGAAGAACCGACTCGCGGATGACCTGAGAATTCTGACAAATCATTGCCTTTCCCTTTTTGAGGATTGGCGAAAATGGGACCTTCATCCAGCCCTGCTATCCGACATTTCACTTGCTGAGCATGCCCGGGAGCGGTGGCAGGAACTTGTGACATTGTACGGTGAGTTCTGTTCCTACTTCGATGAGAATCATTTCTCTGATTTGGTTTCCCTCGCCTATCTCTTCTCAAACGATGAGAGCAAAGAAGGTTTCCTACCTGCCCATCTCCTCGTGGATGACGCCCATGAACTCAATGCGGCCACTTGGCCGGTCGTGTCCCGGCTTTGTCGCCACGCGACCTTTGCTCTGACTCTGTTGCCTGAAGGCCAGCTCTTTGAGGAAGTGGAGAGTGCACATCTGAGCGAAGTCCGAGCGCGCACCCGCGAGATGATTCTGGGGAAACCGCTTGATGAGCCGTTCACATTCGAGGATAGAGTCGCGCGTCTTATCGAAGGGGGAGTGAGCGAGACAAGCTGGACCTTGCTTCGGGCGGCGTCTCCTTTTGAGGAGCTCTTGCAGGGTCTTCTTTGGGCGAGAGAACGCTACTCTATCGAGCGCGTTGTCATTTTCCTGACTTCCCCCATGACCCAACTTGAATTGCTCTTGGAGGCAGCGGCATGGTTGGAGGTGAAGCTTTCCCTTCAGGGCAGTTTCTGGAGTCATTGGATTTCTTCTCTTCAAAGACTGGAAGCGTCTGATAGTATTGCGCATAGCTCGCTGGATCTCGATGGACCTATGCTGGCAACACTGTGGCCGGGCATTCTTTTCCGGCATTTTCTCGAGGATTTTGAAAGAGCCTCGGAAGGGCAAGCCTTCCTTGACTCTCCGTCTCATCGGCTGCAGTTTCAAGAAGCTCTTGAAA
This sequence comes from Candidatus Puniceispirillum sp., assembly GCA_020724065.1. Lineage (GTDB taxonomy): Bacteria > Electryoneota > RPQS01 > RPQS01 > DYHQ01 > DYHQ01. Next base: position 43,324 of record DYHQ01000005.1, read on the forward strand.
AGGGATTATTGAAATGTGATTTTGCTTCGAATATTAGCCTGCATCGTGGCATTGAAGTGGCGACTTTGGAGCGCCCTGACCTGGCGCTTGGAGCTCATGTTTGGATCGTCGGTCTCACGCGCGAATCCCTGCCTTGTTCGACTCCGCGTAATCCCGTTTTTCCCGCAGAAGCAGCCGAGGAACTGCAAAGCAAATTGGCTGCCAACGGGTATCCAGTGAAATTGGAGCTGGCTCGCTCAATGTCATCATTTTTCCGCGAATCGCAGCGCATGCTTCTCGATGTACTCGCGCGGTCACAGCACGATGTACTCGTCTCTTGCGCGACCAAAGCGTGGAGAAATGAACCTATCGCCGAAAGCCCGTTCTTTCGGGCACTGGTGAAAGTCGCTCGTGCGGAGCGATATTCCACTCAATGCTCTGTGGAGTGCGTAGATTTCATTCATCCGGTCTCCTTTGTAAAACGAGACTCTCTTTCCTCAGAATCACGGCCACTTCCTGCAACGCATGCGCTGAAGTCCTTTCCTCTCTCGGCAACGGCCTTGGCCGAATTCATTCAGTGCCCTCGTAAATTCTTCTATGAACAAATACTGGAACTCGAAATTCCTGAGCGCCCTGCAGCTCTGCTCATTGGCTTGCTTCTTCATGAAGCGATGGCCCACTTTCTCGCCCCGGGGAAAGAAGCGATAGCGCCTGAGGCCCAGGACATTGAGGAGTGGATTCACAATTGTTGCCGGAGTCACGATGAATTCGCCGGACTTTCGGAAGGCATCCGATTTACACTGGAGAAGTTCATTGCCAAAGCGCTGAATGAGTTCTTCGCTTTTGAAGATGTATGGCAAGGAGACATTGAAGAGGTGGAGAGAGCATTTGAGCTATCCCTTCCCGGCGGATTTTCACTCAGAGGGCGCATTGATCGCGTAGACCTGACGGCTGAGGGACTGGAAGTGATTGATTACAAATCACGCAGGTCCTTTGCTTCGGCAAAATTGAAAGATGAGTTCCTCAAAGCGGAGGAGTGGATTCAGCTCCCCATTTATGTCAAGGCTGCCGAGGCTCTCTTTGATCAACCTGTTGCCAGGGCCACGATCCTCTTTTTCGGTTTGAAAGGAAAAGAAAAAGCCAGGCGCACCACGGCTCAAATCACTCAGCAAAGTCGCTCCACCTCCGAGGTGCGGGGCGCACGAGGCCTTATCTATCGTGACGAGCTTGACGAGACTTGGGCGCGTGTTTCCCGAATTGTGGAGACAATTTTCCGAGAAGATCAATCGTTCGGTCGCGGCGAGAATCCTCCTTGCGAAAAATCTGCTCTTGGTTGTCCTTTCATTCGTATTTGTCCTGTGTCAAGGCCTTTCGATGAAGAGAGCAAAGAAGACAACACCTAAATCCGATATTCTCGTCTCGGTGCGGTCTCTTCTGCGTCATCCTGATCCATCATCCAGCGCGCGAAGCGAGCAACAGAGCGTCTCGCAACACAGGAAAATTCAGAGTACTTTCCGTCGAAAGTACAAATCCTTCCGTCCCGAGGTCACTTTGCAGGCGGAGTACACTATTCGGGGAGCGCGGGTGCGAGTGCGCGGCCGATTGGATGGTCTTTATTGGACAAGCAAGGGTTGGAGGCTTGTTGAGATCAAACGTGAGATTCTCTCACCTTTTTCCAACCTCACCCTGCTTGAGATGCAGGAGCAGCTTCGCTACTACGCTGCTCTCGCTCAGCAATCCATTCTGAAGGGCGATGACAAAAGGCTGCTTACAGGCGAACTTGCTTTCGAGGGGCAGGAGGGACATCTGCGGCGAATGGAAGTCCCTTTGGAAAGTGCAGCACAAGCTCTGCTCACGCGTCTGGAGGTTGAACTTGACATAAAAGAAGATCAGAAGTCCCACCTACGAG
>DYHQ01000058.1 GCA_020724065.1 Candidatus Puniceispirillum sp.
GACAGAATATCTCGCGTCAAGGTCACCAGTCGGTTCGTATCGCCTTGCTCGCCATAAATTCGAACCAGGAGTCTCCGCAGCCAAAGGCTTTCCGGATTCTTCTCGAGACCATCTTCCAGCACGGCAATGCTTTCCGCCCGGTCCCCGCGCTTCCCCACGAATTTGGAGAGGGCGACATAGGCATGCACATTCTGAGGATGTTTGCGTAGCACATCGCGATAGATTTGCTCAATTTCATTGAAGCGCCCGAGTTCAAAGAGGTTGCTCGCCAGCCGGTCGAAGACAATGTAAGATGCCGCCGGATTTCGCTCAAGGAGTCGCCTCCAGATATTGACAGCGTCTTCGATGCGTCCCTCGCGAATGTAGGAATCGCCCCAGTAGAGGAAGGGAGCTGGACACCGCATGTCGTACTTCGTGGCTTCGCGCAAACACAAGCGGCCGTCGCGCTCCTTACCCTTCTGTGCCAACTTCAAACCCTCTTGCACCTTCAGAAGCGCAAGCCGCCGAGGGGAAACGCCGCCATCGAGAGATTGGAGCTTTTGGGCTGTTTCAAAGGCCGCCTCCCAATCCTGATGTTTCTCCAGCAACGCCTGCTTCTCGCGAAGCGCAGCAAGGTCTCTTTTGGAAATTCGCAGAATTTGGTCCAGGCACTCCAGGGCCCGCGGAATGTCTCCCAAAGTTGCGTAGTCCCGAGCGAGAGCTCGGTAAACCTCGATGCGTTGCGGATTCGACAAATCAGCCCGAAGCGTCAGCATCCGGTGCACTTTCAGCCCGCGCATCTGCTCATTCATTTCAAAGAGAAGCTGTCCCAGTCGAATGTACGCATCAATATTGCCGGTGTCACGCTGGACGGTTTCGCGCAATTTCTGGAGCGCTCGGGTCTTATCACCCGACAAAAGTCCATGCAACGCATCCGTATAGGGTGATTGCACTGGAGTCTTGTGCGATTCGCGATGCTGCAAATAGGCAAAGAGAAGCACCGCGGCGCCAATGACAATGAGAACGAAGAGGAGAAATCCAATGTCCATGCTTGCGCTCCTTAATCCAGCGGGCGAGAATCGTCCAGCGCCATCGGGGGCGTCAGATCCTCTTCGATGGCGAGATTCCTCAGGCGGTCGAGTTCTTCGCGCACCTGCCGATTCTCCTTCCGAAGCTGGGCAATCTGCATTCGCAGCCGCACCTGATTGAGAACGGCCACCAAGAACGATATCACATAGCCCACAAAACCGGCAAGAAATAGCATGTACGCCAGGGGCCATTCGGGTGAAGTCCATCCGAAAACCTTGACCGAAACATGGTCATAGCTGTTCTGCAGCAGAAATCCCATCAGGAAAAAAAGGACAACAATGAGAATGATCCAGCGGAAAATCCACATGGAAATATCCTCCCTATTTTTGGAGGAGAAACGAGGTTTTATGCAGGATGACCACGGAAGGTGAACCCACTTAGCTCCCCGAGCTTCACGCGAACCACTTGACCCGGCATCTCGCCATTCTGCGAGAAGACCACAGGCCGAAAGTCCGGCGTGCGTCCAAACCACTGCGAGGAGCTCTTGGGCGCAACTCCCTCGATAAGCACACTGTCCACCCGTCCCAACTGTGCCAAGTTCCGCTCTCGGCTGATTCGCTTCTGCAGCGAGATGAGTGCCTCAAGGCGGCGAATTTTTTCAGTTTCGGGGACATTATCCGGCATACACGCTGCCTTGGTGTGGGGTCTTGCCGAATACTTGAACATGAAGGCGCTGTCAAAACGGACGCGACGGACCAGGTCGAGGGTCTCGTCAAATTCGCCTTCCGTTTCTGACGGAAAGCCGACGATAATATCCGTCGAAAGAGCCAAATCGGGAACAATCTCGCGCGCCGATTCGATAATCTCCAAATAGCGCTCGCGCGGATAACCTCGATTCATCACAGCAAGAATCCGGTTGCTGCCCGATTGAATGGGCAAATGCAGGTAGGGGCAGACTTTCGGATTATCCCGCATGACTTCAAAAATTCTCAGGTGAATGTCTTGGGGATGAGAAGTCAGAAAACGAACGCGCTGAAGACCTTCGATTGCGGCGACCGCCTCGAGGCAGTCAGCGAAGCTCTTTCCGTCCCACTGATAAGCGTCTACATTCTGCCCCAGAAGCATCACTTCGCGTGCGCCTTTGGTGACAAGCTGTTCGACATCGGCGATAATCGAAACCAACGGCCGTGACCTCTCTCGTCCTCGCACATAGGGCACGACACAGAACGAACAGAACTTGTCGCAACCTCGCGTGATAGTGACGAACGCGGTGATGCCCCCTGAGTGATGCGGCGCAACATCGTCATAGAGTTCGCGGCGATTCAACTTCGCGGCGACATGCGCCGGCTGACCTGGGGCGGCGGCCAGGCGCTCTTCAATCAGATACGGTAACTGCCGATACTCATCCAGCCCGACAACCAAGTCCAAAAAGGGCAACCGGCGCACAAGCTCATCCTTCATCTCCTGGGGAATGCAACCCAAAACGCCGATGATGCGATTTCCGTCTTGAGTTTTCAGTCGCGACAGAGAAGCAAGCTGCCCCAAGGCGCGTTCTTCGGCGGATTCGCGCACGGCGCAAGTATTGACTAAGATGACCTCGGCAACATCAGGATTGCCCACCGATCGAAATCCCGCGTCTAAGAGAATAGACTCGACCGTCCGGCTGTCCGCGACATTCATTTGACAGCCGTAGGTTTGAAGGAAGACACTTGTCTCTTTTGGGATCATGGTTAAGTCACCTACCAGGCCGGATGCATCCAAAACCGCTTATTCGGTTTTCTGCAACTCTGGGAAATCATTTCAGAGTGTCTAAGAATTCCTCTACAGTTGTCCCTGCTCTCGCGATCAAGCTTCGCAATGTCCCACGGGCCACTTCTGCATGTTTGGGTACTGACAATGTCGCTATGTGCCCTTCCTTGGTCAAAATAATATGACTCCCACGCTGGCGTGCAACTTCCCAGCCCAGTCGCTCAAAGGCCTTCACGATTACCTGAGGACTTAATACGGGGACAGCAGGCACTAAACATGAACCTCAACTTGTCGAGTAGTCACAGTCAGAGGCATCCCTTTTTCAGCTCGTACCGCCAAACACTCCTTGATTGCCTCCTGAATGTTCTTCTCGGCCTCTTGCTCCGTCTTGCCCTGACTTACGCATCCGGGAATAGATGGACATTCGGCAATGAACATTCCATCTTCATCCTGGAATATCGTGATAAGGAACCTCATGTTCTTCTCCACTCCAAATCATTATCCCACATCCCAAGGAATGACTTCCGCCTTAGCACTACCGGCGACAGATATCCGGCAGCCGTAGGTTTGAAGGAAGACGCTTGCTCCTCGCTTGTGCACAGTCTTGAATTTCCGTGTATCAGTGCTTCGCCGGGCGGACACCTCGCAGAACAGGCCGATTGACTTGTGGACCGAAAATCACGGTAGGACCGCTTACAGTGAACCTCGCAACCTCAATCGTTGCATCCGTCGTGATGGTCCCCGTGTAAGTGCGAGCATCGCCATTGGCATAAACGCGCACATCATAGCCCATGGAAGTCATGCTGTTTCCGCAGTTGTCGTACCAATCCACGTCGACGATGTACTGTCCCGCCGGGGCATCCGACCAGAAGATGTTTTCTGGACGGCCGTTGATGTAGTTTGTGCACAGGTTGTCTCGATCGAGAGAACCACCGGAAGCGGTGGTCGTATTCCACCACCAGCATCTCTCCGAATCGGGGTCCGTCACCCAGAGGTCGAGGTCAATGGCATCGGCGGAGTGCCAAGTCAATGTCACCTGAACATCACCGGTTCCCACCGATGGCGTCGGAATCGGACTGCACCCGCAACGACCGGTCTCTGCATCTCCCACAGAGCTGATCGTCAAGTCCGTACAATGTGGGCTCATATAGTTCCACGGCTGATTCACGACAATATTTTCGCGCAATCCGCGTTCATAGCAGGAGTCGGCGGCACACGAACGGTCCACATTCGACTTCTGGACCTGGACGCATATCTTGGCGTAGGTTCCCTGCGGCACATACCAATTCCCTTCGGACGCCCAGCCAATGCTACCGGCAGGCGCCCAGAGGCAATTCAGATCCGTGAAGGTGCTGTCCAAATTGGGATAGGTGAAGCTATATTCTTCCACGCACAGGTAGAGCCACTTGCCGGTCAGGTTCGTCACATGGATGCAGCCCCACGCTGTCTGCGAAGCCGTACCGCTCGTTGCGAACCAACTTGAGAGCTCATAGGTCTGGGCGCTGATAGTCCTCGTTTCGGCGTTGTAGCCGAGGCTATGAGGCTCATACTCGCCGGTTGTCGGATTCACGCGGTAGAGTTTCACTTCGCCCGGATCATCTGTCCCTGGAATCGGGATGGTCACTTCAACAGGACTGGCGAAGACGAACCCGTCCGGCCCGAAGCGATAGACATCGGACGCCACCGTCTCGCTCTGCGGCGGCGTAATCGTCAAGCTTGTGTTGCGTTCGATGGAAAAGACCATCGTGCCAATAGCTCCAGTTGTTGTCAACGGAACCGCGCCTTCGGGCACGACGATTCTTGCGCCGGTCGTTGTCGTGATGACGCCGCTTGTGTCGCTGCTGACCGTCCCGGAGGCTTGATAATCCTCAGCGCCCGGTCCAGTCGGAGGTGGAGCCTCTTCTTCGTCCTTCTCGCATCCAATCCACAGAACCAAAATCATCGCCAGCATGCCGAGAAGCACTGGGATAAGTATTGTTGATTTTTTCATGGAATCACTCCGTTGTCAAATTGCTATGTCCTTACTATCTTTTCTCAAGAATCAGAATATTGCCAAGAGCTCCAACGGGTATCTTTACATGTATGAACCAGAAGTTGTTGAAGGCGAAAAGTACCTTCTTGAGAGATCTCGATGAGATCCTTGTATACAGTTCCGTGAATTGGCCGGCGAGGCGCTTTTGAAGAGCGAATCCAAGACTTCGAAATCCTTCAATCAACCACCGCATGTTTGCCTGTCTTGTCAGCAGCGTCCCTGCAGAATCGGTGGTCCAATACTCCAGGCCGGCAGGTGTCTCCTTCATGACCGCCCTTCCCCTTTTCAAAAATCGCCTGAGAGTTCGGCAGACGACCGCTTCCAGAGAATACATATTGGCTTCACTGACTACAAGCCTTCCTCCGGACCTTAGGACGCGAGCAAGTTTCGAAAGGGCCTTTTCCAAATCCGGAATGTGCATCAAAACGCCACAGCACAGAGCGTAGTTGAACGCGCCATCTTCAAACGGGAGCCCCAACAGGTTTCCGTGCTGAATATGTATTCGCTCCTGCGATCCTCTCGCCTTTACATTCTCTTCGGCAAGCTGCAACACGGCCTCTGAGCAGTCCACGGCTTGGACGAAGAATCCGCGCTTTGCCAAACGAATGGAATGAGTGCAATCACCACATCCCGCGTCGAGAATGACGGAATCTTTGGGCGCGTTCAGAATCTTGGTCACATAGTCGAATTCTTGTTCGCAGAAGGCCTCGTTTTCGTCATTGTAGTATGTCTCAATCCATCTCTGATGAATGTCCGGTTTCGCCAACAGGTCTTCTACAAGTTGTGATTCTGAACCCTCCAGATCCTGTTTGCGAATGATTTCATTTGTTCGTGGCAAAGATTTCCTCCCCACCACTTGGTGACATCAGAACAAACTCAAGAATTCCTCTACAGTCAGACCTGCATGTCGAATCAGGGCGCGAAGAGTTCCAATTGACAGCTCTCTGTGTTGAGGAATCGAGAGATTCACTCTAACGCCGGGTTTCACCATCACCAAGTGGCTTCCTACTTGGCCGAGCGGTTTCCAGCCGAGCTTTTGAAAGGCTTTGACAGCATCTTTGCCCGAGATGTTGGTTAGTTTGCTCATTGGGCTACAGTGCCACAACAATAGGCTGCTGTCCCGGCTTCTGTGGCAGCGCCTCTGCGGCCTTCTGATCTTCAGCCCACAGCCAAGCCGTGATCGCTTCCTTGATGTTCTCCAGAGCTTCCTTTTCGTCTTTGCCTTGAGAGACGCACCCCGGAAGCGCTGGACATTCCACAACAATCCAGCCGTCCTCGGCCCGCTCAAGCGTCACATGAAAAATCATACCCTTTGCCTCCTAATAGTTAAGCATAATTCGCGACATGTCCGTTTATCCGCCTCGCGAACTCTCCACGGAGGCGCTCCGTGTACGCCTGGTCAGTCTCACCTTCCCCTTTTGTGAACTGGCGCATGTCTTCGAGATAATATCTGAAGTGATGCGGATAGGTTCGTGTCAGCAGATCTCCGGCATATTGGGCTAACTGGATGTACGAGGGGAAACTCTCGAATTTCGGCATGACGAATTGGGCGAGAATCATATCGTGAACACTGCCGCTTTCAAGAAAAGGACCGTATTTGAGAACATTGTGCGGCGGGCCCATGCCTCCAGTCCACTCCACCTCAACATAGAGCCTGCCTCGCCGCCCGTCCGCAACAAAAGCCTCGCTGAGCCCAAGACATAAAATGCGGACTTGTGTTTCAAGACCAAGATCTGTCAGCCATTGTGCCTCAAGTTCACCATTCATGTGACCGCCTCCCGTTTATGATATTTACAAGTTCCCGCTCTGCAATTGTCTTCTGTTCCCCCGTCGCGAGCGATTTCACCGTCACTGTTCCCGCCGCCCGCTCGTCGGGGCCGAGAAGAATGACAAACGGGATTTTCTGGCGGTCGGCGTAGGCGAGTTGCTTTTTCAAGCGGTTCGGCTCATACCAGACTTCAACATTGAAATCGGCTTTGCGCAGCCTGCTCGCGAGCGCAAGCGCCGCGGGAAGGCCCTCTTCGTCAAATTGCGCAATCAGCACATCAGTCAAACTTGGTTCCTCGTGGAACAGACCGATTTCGGTCATTGCCGTTTGAATGCGGTCGAGACCGAGCGTTGTGCCTGTGGCTGGCACCTGCTCATTCGTGAAGGTCGCCACAAGACCATCATATCGTCCGCCGCCCGAAAGCGAGCCAATGTGTGATCGGTCAGGCAGAACGGTCTCAAAAATCGGCCCCGTGTAATAATCGAGTCCGCGTGCGAGCGTCAGGTCAGGCTTCAGGCGCTGCGATTCGACGCCGAGCTGAATGGAGCGCTCATAGACCTCATGCACTTCGCGCACGCCATCGAGACCAACCTCGATACCTTCAAACGCGCCTTCGGTTGCTTTCCAATCCGGACCGTTGTTCCAAAGACCGCAGAATTTCATCACCCTGTCGCGCACCGCGTCATCAAACCCGCATTCTATCAATTCCTCTTTGACGCCATCCCAACCGATCTTGTCCAGCTTGTCAATACACCGGCAAAGCGGAAAGACTTTTTCTTCGTCGCCGCAAATAAGCCGTGCCATTCCGCGCAGCAGCTTCCGCGATGAAAGCCGAATAGCGAATCCTTCAAATCCCAACGCTCGCAGAATTTCATCTGTCAATGCGACGATTTCGGCGTCAGCAAGGAGTGAAGCGGTACCGACGATATCCGCGTCGCATTGCACGAATTCGCGGAACCGACCCTGGCGAAGTTGAGGACGGTCGGCTCGCCAAACCGGTTGAATTTGATAGCGCTTGAACGGACGCGGTAACTCCTTGTATTGGGCGACGACGCGGGCGAGAGGCACGGTCAAATCGTAGCGCAGTCCCAGCGCCTCGCCCCTATGTTCTAACTTATAAATGAGCTTATCCGTTTCGTCGGATTTGCCCGTCAGGACATCGAAATACTCGATCGCCGGTGTCTCAAGCGGCTGGAAACCGTAGCGCTGATAGGTTCTCTCGATGATTTCCTGAATCCGCCGTCGCCCAATCAGCTCCGGCGGCAGGAAATCCCGTGTCCCGCGAAATGTCCGAGGTTCGGCCATTCTCTGCTTTATAGAGATGCCTATTCTGTTTAACCTATTAATTTCGCAAAAAAAAGCTCGAAAATCAAGCCCGAGCCAATGGCTCAAGCCCGTTCTGCTCTCAGCGTCCGCGGCCAGCCTCCCGGTGGAGCTCCTCGGCCAGAGTTTCGATTTCCGCCTTGTCCCGCACCATCTCACTCCAGCCATACCAAAACGCATAGTCGGGATTTGCGTGGAAAGTCCCTTGAAAGGTTCTCATACGATGCTCGAGATACATCACAAAAAGCTTCTGCTCGAGTGGTGTTGGTGCTTCATGAAAAGCGAGCAAATCGGGGAACGGATAGGCGTAGCTTTGAGGTTTCTTGAGGATTCCATCCTTGTACAAGTCAGCGACAGCGCGAATCGCCTGAGCCATCAAATGGTCGGCTTCTCGAATCATCCGGTCGCCCTTCTCAAGCTCCCCATTTGCGAAATTCAGGGAATGGCACTGATTGCATGTCTTGCGCATCTTGTCACGCTCGCTCTGCCAATCCTCTTGAGTCAACCTGACGACATCAATGGCTTTCAAGGCATCGAGCCGCGCTGTCGGTTTTCCGGTCGGGTCAAGTACGCCTAATCCCTGAAGAATTGTGGTGCGGTCAGCGGCCCATGCGGTATCGTCTGGCATAGGCAGCCGCACGGCAAGAAATCCCCATGCCGTCCGCACAGCATGGTTTCCCTCACCCATGTGGCATGTCTGGCAGGTTGGAGCGGAAGCGTTTTGCGGGAGCGCGCCGTTCTGGTTAAGTAAATGCCTGACGCCGTGCTTGGAAGAGGAATACATCTCCCATTGAGGATGATCAAATCCCATGTGGCAGGTCTGACAGGCTTGCGGCGAGCGTGCTTCGTCAAGCGAAAAAGTATGACGTGTGTGGCACGCATCACACGAAGCGACACCGAACCTGCTGCCTTCTCGCTTGAGCTTGGCAGTCTCCACTTCGTTCTTGAGCCCGAGTTTATGACATCCTCCGCATCCCTTCATTCCTTCCATCAAGGCCATCGGTTGCCAGTGTGCCGTGGGCATCGCCTTCATGGATGCCCAAGCGTGAGCGTGCTTTCCCGCTGTGAATTGGAGCCACCTGGGTCTCATGGCATGCGCTGCAAGTCTCCGGCGTGGGAATCTTCGCCTTGGCGACATCCGGTTCGGACTGATGCTCAGTACCATGACAAACCGAGCAATCCACGCCGTTCTGGCTGTGTTTGCTCAGTTCCCAATCAGCCACAATTCCCGGAGTGATCTTCCTCGCTGTGAAAATGCCCGCGCCTTTGTGGCATTCCACGCATTTCTGTGCGAATGCGCCGCCAACGAGAAGAGAACCGACAATGGCAATAGCAATCGCTCGAAAGGCTATGAGTTCTCCCCTTCTATCTGTGGATCTCAAGTGGTATTCTGCACTCTTGATAGTCTACTTCGGTTTGGAAGCGGGAAGAACATCGAAATGCTCGGTGTTCAAAGAATACCTGCGTCCACGCTTCTCGCCGTGCGAAATTAAGATGCCTTTCTTGCAGAGGATTGGGAGTCGGTCGCGGGCTGCTGTTTCAGATAAGTCGAATGCGCGCGCGATATCACGATTCGACAGCTCCCTGTGCCCTTGTCGCGCCAGAAGCTCAGCCCACGGATGGATTTCGCTCACGGGTAATGCAGAAACTTTTTCCAATTGGCGGCCAATTTCCGCCGCTAAGTCAGATGGAACGGTCTTTGGACTGCCTTGCAGGAACTGAAAATCCGCGGGGAGAAGTTCTTCATGAGCAGCAACAAGCATCGCCCGTTCCACCGCAAACGCAAGTTGCCGCACATTCCCCGGCCAGTCCAATTCCGACAGAAAGCGCGAAGTCTCCGGGGATAAGCGATGGCATTTTGTTGTGCCATGCCGCATTATCGCTTTTTCGAGAAAATGCGCGGCCAACAGCGGAATGTCTTCGCACCGCTCCCCAAGAGCTGGAATCACGATGGGGAAGAGATTGAGCCGGTAGTAAAGGTCTTGCCGAAAGGCGCCGCTGATAACAAGGCCTTCCAAGTCTCTGTTTGAAGCGCACAGGATTCGCACATCCACACGCATGGGTTTCGTTCGACCGATTTTCTGAATCTCACCGCTGTCCAGGAAACGCAAGAGAGCCACTTGTGCAGATGGCGCCATCTCGCCGATTTCGTCGAAGAAGATGGTTCCATTATGGGCCGCTTCAATCTTACCGATGCGCCCTTGACGGTGCGCTCCCGTGAATGAGCCAGGCTCATAGCCAAAAAGCTCCGCCGCATACAAGTTCTCAGGCAGTGCTCCGCAATTGACGGCAATGAATGGCCCCTCGCGCCGTGGAGAAGTGTGATGAATGATGGTCGCAAAAAGTTCCTTGCCGACACCGGTTTCCCCCATGAGCGTTACGGGCACATTCGTCGGAGCAATGCGCAGTGCGAGCTCGAGACCCTCTCTGAACGGACGCGAACGGCCTACTGCAATCTTTTCCACTTCATCCCACTTAACGGGCTTGCCTTGCGTCTGTGCCAAGTTCCGAAGATCCGACAAATGCGGCAATCCCTGCGGCCAAAGCTGGAAAAGCATCCGCTCGATTTCGGTCGGTTCAGCTACGGCAAGAGTTTCGCGGAGCGCCTCCGCTTTCTCCAGAAGCTGACCGAAGAGATTCAAGAGCCGCTCGGCTTTCTCGGGCTTCAGCGTCGCGCCCGCCTTGGCATGTAGGGGCACGGCGCGCCATGCCCCTACTTCACCAATTGCATCTTCCTCGTCTGCGCAAATCCCGCCGCGTCGATCCGGCAAAAGTAAAGGCCGGAAGGGAGATTGTTCGCGTTCCAAGAAATTGTATGGGTGCCAGCAAGCTGCTGTCCATCAAAGACCGTCGCCACCTTTTGCCCCAGCAAATTGAAAATCGTCAGATTCACTTTGCCCGCTTGCGGCACATCATAGCGAATCACCGTCGTCGAGTTGAACGGATTCGGCCAGTTCTGGAACAACCGAAACTCTGCGGGTTGAGTTGGATGATCCGGGTACGAAATACCTGCAACGACACTGTCACCTCCGTAGGCTCCCATGTCACTTACGGGAGTTCCTAAACCCCAATCGCAATCCAAAATGCGGTCGTGAATCGTAGGATCCCCTGCATCAATACAAGGGGAGTCAACAGAATCCTCACAACTGGTCCACATGAGATGATAGTCCTGTTCTGCAACATTCCGGAAATTGGGGTCGACATAGATGTTCCAGAAGACATCACAAGAATCGCCATTAGCATTGAAGGTCACTTTTCGGCCGATTCCCGGCGGGCCTTGGGAAGAGTCGTCATCGCAGAAGCTGAAATCTCCTTCGCCGTTACCGAAGAAGTCGCAGTATTTTGTTTGGCTTGCCTCGCTTTCACAGAAGTAGATTCCAAGGCCTTGATTGAACGCAACAATTGTGTTCGTCAGCGTGGGCGATGAATCGTCCAACCAGACTCCGCCGCCGAAATTCCGAGCGAGAGTGCAATTGACCAAGTCTGGTGAGGAATGGGAATAGCAAGCGAGCGCACCCCCATTGGTCGCCGAGTTACTATCGAAGACACATTGAGCAAAGGAGGGAGTCGGAGCATCTCTACAGATAGCGCCACCTCCGGATAACGCGGCATTCCCTTTGAATTGACAATTCCTGAAGCTTGGCGAGGAATTGTAATCGCACAGCACGCCACCTCCAAGAGAGTCAGCCTCATTTTCGCGCATCATGCAACCAATAACAACCGGCGAGGATTCGTAAAAATAAATTCCTCCGCCGCCCTCATATGCGAAATTACCGCTGAATGTACTGAAATCCATGGGTCGCAAAGGGTCTTCCTCGCAGTTCTCAAAATGGAGTGCGCCACCCCATATCGCAGAATAGTTCGAGAATGTGCATTGATAGAAATGGGGGACAGTGGCTCGGCAGTATGCCGCCCCACCTCTGGCCTCAAGTCCGCTATCCGCCGAATTGGCTTGAAAGATGCAACCGGCGAAGGAGACAGTGCATGCCTCACACCAGACGGCGCCCCCAACGCCGCCGATACCGAACAGACCTGTGGTCGAGTCACTCGTGAAGGTGCAATTAACGAAGTCAAGGCTCGACGCATCATAGAAGTGGACCGCACCGCCATTGGATGCTGTGTTACTGTCGAATGTACAACCTTCCGAATATCCGCTGCAATCCTCTCCTCCGAGAGCACCTCCGCTGAAGCCAGCCGAATTGCCACTGAAAATGCTCTCTCCCAACTGGAGCGATGAGCCATCGCAATAGACGGCGCCTCCGCTAATTGTTGCTGAATTTCCGCTAAAATCGCAACGCGACATAAGCACGGACGATTCGTCCCGCGCTGCGTATCCTCCACCATAAGGTGCCGAGTTCTCGGTGAAATTGCAATCTACGAGGTTAACCCATGATTCGTCGCAAAGCAGCCCTCCTGCAATGTTGCCGCTGACTGTGCAATTGGCTGCTGAGAGGTAGGAATCCTCGCAATAGATTCCTGCGCCGCCTCGCTCTGCAAAGTTGTCTGAGATTGTGCAATTCGTGAGAGTCACTGAGGATTCATCCCAGATGAGGAGCGCACCGCCTTCAATACCGGTCGAATTTCGCTGAAAGGTGCAGTTCACAAAATCCAGAGATGATTCTTCACAGACGAATCCACCTGCGAAAGTGCCCAAGTTGTCGCTGATAGTGCAGAATTCAAAGCGCAGCGAACATCTCTCACAATAGACGCCGCCATCCGAATTATCGCTTATGGAACAATACGCAAAAATCGCCGATGAAGAGGATTCCAAGACAACTCCGTAATACACGCTTCCTCGCATCATGCAATGACGAAACTCGGGCGCTGAACGATCGCAACTGATAACGGCGTCAAACAATCCGCAATATTCCATCCGGCAATAGGCCATGCGACTGCCTGAACTGCTGCCGCCATCAAAGAAGATGCCTCCCCAGCGCAAGGGATTCGCCACTGTGTCCGTCGTGAAGACAATCGAGTCGCTTTCCGTTCCTTCGGCCAAGAGCGTCCCTTGGACATTCAACGCAAAAGAGCCATCGAAAACAAGAATCGTTGCAGGCAGAACGCGAACGGTGCAGCCCTCTGCAATCCAGATACCGCCGGTGACATGGCAGATCCCCGGTCCCAATGTCGTGTCGCATAATTCCCCTTCGAGCTCACATTGTGCAAAACTGGCCTGCATC
>DYHQ01000059.1 GCA_020724065.1 Candidatus Puniceispirillum sp.
CATCATCCCGACGGCCATGATGCCGGAAATTTAGGCTGGTGGTGGGAAGGAATGTGCGTTGAAGGAACTCTTGAGAGCGAGGTGCACGAAGACATCGCCCCGCTTCCAAAGGAACGGGTTATACTCAAGCATCGCTATTCATCCTTCCACAATACGGATTTGGAAATCACCCTGCGAGGACTGGGAATTGAGGATCTTGTGATTTCGGGTGTGATGACAAATTTATGCTGCGAAACAACGGCACGCGAGGCCTTTATGCGCGACTATCGAGTTTTTTTCTTGGCAGACGCGACAGGAACTGTCAACGAAGAGATGCATTACGCGAGCCTGTTGAACCTTGGCTATGGCTTTGCCTTTGTAACAACGGCCGACAAAATCATTCGCGATTTGCGGAAATAAAAAATGACTTGGACACCTCCGATTGAGATTCCACGCCGTCGGGCGGGTTCAACCGACCCTCCGAAAGCAGAAACGGCGCTGTCTTTGCAGCGCAGAGAGGGAGTATTTGCCTTTCGAGACAAAATGCGTTGGTCGAATTCAAGCTTTCGGAATGGAGGTGCACGATGACACAAGCCAAGATTACCCCACAGAATGTCCATGAAACCCTCAGCAAGTACATGCTCGCCGATGGGTTCGACATGGTCTTCGATATGAACAAATCTCAGGGAAGTTATATCCATGACAGCCGCACTGGGAAGCGGTTTCTCGACTTCTTCAGCTTCTTTGCTTCATCGCCGGTCGGCCACAATCACCCTCGGTTTATGGCCCCCGAGGTGATAGAAAAATTCGGACGCATCGCCATAAACAATGTGACGAACTCGGATATTTACACCGTCGAGATGGCTCGCTTTGTGGATGCCTTTTTCGAGCAGACCGTGCCGAGGACCTTCAAGCATGGCTTTTTTATTTCCGGCGGAGCTCTGGGCGTGGAAAATGCCGTTAAGGCGGCGATGGATTGGAAAGTGCGCAAGAATTTTGCTCGCGGCTACCGGCATGAAGTCGGCCATCAGGTGATTCATTTCGAGCACTGTTTTCATGGTCGCTCGGGTTACACGGTTTCAATGACCAACACGGCCGACCCGAATAAATACAAATTCTTTGGCAAGTTCCTGTGGCCTCGGATTGTAAGTCCCGCGGTGAAATTCCCACTGACCGAGGGACACTTGGAAGAAGTTGAGTGTCTTGAACGACTCGCCATCAATCAAATCAAAACGGCTTTTCTCGAGAATCGGGATGACATTTGCTCAATTCTCATCGAGCCGATTCAGTGCGAAGGAGGAGACCGCCATTTCCGCGCGGAATTTCTGCGCGCTCTGAAATTGCTCGCCGATGAGAATGACGCGATGCTCATCTTTGATGAGATACAAACCGGCTTTGGTTTGACGGGCAAATGGTGGTGCTTCGAGCATTTTGGGTTTGAACCCGATATGTTCTGCTTTGGCAAGAAAACACAGGTCTGCGGCTTCGTGGCTGGACCAAAGATTGACGAGATTGAGGAAAATGTCTTCCGGATTTCCAGCCGCATCAATTCCACTTGGGGCGGCAATCTCGTGGACATGTTCCGCGCCTATCATTACATTCAGATCATCATTGAAGAGAAGCTCCTCGAGAATGCGACCAGGCTTGGAGAACAGATGCTGACCGAATTGCAGAAGCTGCAAAATGAGTTCCCGGAGATTACCTCGAATGCTCGCGGACGCGGATTGCTGTGCGCTTTCGAACTGCCGGACGGTCACCTGCGTGACCAACTGCGCCATGTTCTCTATGAAAATGGCTTGGCGCTCTTGGGCTGCGGTGATCGAACGATTCGGTTCCGGCCTCCACTCAATCTCTCGCTAAACGAACTGGAGGAAGGCTTCGATATTCTGCGCAGGAGTCTGCAGAAACTCACGCGGCATCCCGAGGTTTGTCCCACTTGCGGCCGCGAAAAAGCCGAGCAAGATGTGGACCGCTTCAGTGTTTCCTAATTCGTGCCTTTCATCGAATAAAATGAATTAAAGGCCTGACGGGGTCCAACAGGGCCCCGTCAGGTTTTGGAGTACTGCCATAGGCCAATGAAAGTCGCCCTCGCACAGATCAATCCCACCGTGGGAGATGTCTCGGGAAACCTGAATCTCGTTCGAGATGCACTTTCCAAGGCATCAAAACAAAATGCCGACTTAGTCGTGCTTCCTGAACTGTTTTTGTGTGGTTACCCGCCGTGCGACCTTCTTTGCTACTCCCGGTTTCTTGAACAATTGGACTACGCGGCTGCTGAAGTATGCAGACTGTCCCGGCGATTTCCTCAAGTTGGAATGGTGTTGGGAACCGTGCGCCGCAACGACCGACCGACGGGCAAGGGGTTACATAACTCGGCTCTCTTTATTTGTAACGGCAACATTGTCTTTGAGCAACACAAGCAATTGCTCCCCACCTACGATGTCTTCGATGAACGCCGCTATTTTGACCCCGGACTCACCTCCGGTGTCGTGGGCTTCAAAGGAGAAATCATCGGTATCTCCATCTGTGAAGACGCGTGGAACGACCCCGATTTCGAAAAGCATCGCGAGTACGAATCGAATCCCATCGAGCCGCTTGTGACCAAGGGCGCGACCCTGCTCATCAACATTTCCGCTTCCCCTTTTCATTTGGAACGCGAGACGCACCGCTATGCCCGCTACAGCAACCACGCGCGCAAATGGCGAGTTCCCTTTGTATTTGTCAATTTGGTCGGTGCCAACGATGAGTTGATTTTCGATGGTAACAGCATGGCGCTCGACTCGAACGGCAAATTGATTACGATTTTGGAACCGTATCGTGAACAGGTGCAAGTAATAGAGACATCCAGACCGGGGCATAGCGATGAATTGCCGCCGAGGCCGGCCATGGAAGCCTTACACGGGGCGTTGGTCTTGGGCATTCGGGATTATATGCGGAAGTGCGGATTTCAAAACGCGGTGATTGGACTGTCGGGCGGGATTGATTCTGCGCTTACGGCGTGTCTTGCGGTGGATGCCATAGGCCAAGAAAATGTGCGCGGCGTGACGATGCCCTCGGAGTTTTCAAGCGCTGGAGCGATGGACGATTCTCTGCACCTCGCGCGGAATTTGGGTATTCGCTGCGATGTTCATCCGATTCATGACATCTACCAAGCCTACCTGCGCGCTTTGGAAGAGCCCTTCAAGGATCTCCCTTTTGGAGTCACTGAGGAGAACATTCAAGCCCGAATTCGCGGAAATTTGCTCATGGCATACGCTAACAAATTTGGTGGCATTGTCCTGACGACCGGCAACAAGAGCGAACTTGCCGTCGGCTACTGCACTCTCTACGGCGACATGAGCGGAGGTCTGGCGGTCATCAGCGACCTACCGAAAACGACGGTCTATGACTTGGCGCATTGGTATAACCGTCAGCGTGAAATCATCCCTGCAGCGATTCTTGCCAAAGCTCCTTCTGCAGAGCTTCGCCCCAACCAGAAAGACCAAGACTCGCTGCCTCCTTACGAGACTTTGGATCCCATTCTTGACCTTTACCTTGAAGAGCAACAGTCTGAATCTCAAATCGTTGCTGCAGGTTTCGAACCGGAAGTTGTCCACTGGGTCCTCAAAGCGGTCAATCGAAATGAGTACAAGCGAAAGCAAGCTGCTCCCGGGTTGCGAGTTACCAGCAAAGCGTTCGGCATCGGTCGGCGAATGCCCATCGCGGCAAAATGGGAATGATAGGTTTCCGCAACGGATGGCATCACTCGATTGGTAACGAACAACGATGAAGAGATCTCTTGTCCGGTCGGGTTGACACTCGTAGCGACTCCGATTGGAAATCTTGCCGATGTCTCGCATCGAGCCTTGGCCGTTTTGCACACGGCTGACCTTGTCCTGTGCGAAGACACGCGACACACGCAAATTCTTCTTCGCCATTGGGATATTGAGGCGAGACTTCTCTCGTATGGAGCACACAATCTCAAAGCGCGTTTGCCGCAAATCCTGAGCAAGCTGAGGGAGGGCGCACGCATTGCGCTGGTCTCCGATGCGGGCACGCCGGGGATTTCGGATCCAGGAGCTGAACTTTGCCGCCGCGCGCTGGATGCTGATTTGCCAATTCATGCCGTCTCGGGACCGGCGGCGTTTGTGCATGCTCTGGTGCTCTCAGGTTTGCCGACCGCGCGCTTCGTCTTTGAAGGATTCTTGCCCCACAAGAAAGGCCGCAAGACGAGACTTGCGTCACTTGCAGACGAACCACGAACCATCATTCTCTATGAAAGCCCTTACCGACTTCTGAAAACTCTACGCGAACTTCACGAGTATCTTGGTAATCGGCAGGCAGCGGTGGCGCGCGAGCTGACCAAGCGGTTTGAAGAAGTCGTTCGGGGCCATTTGACGGACATCGTTGAGATCTTCGAAAAACGGGAGAAGATTTTGGGTGAATTTGTGATCGTCGTTGCAGGCAAAGGCCACAAAGAGGAGAGCGTACAGTGCACCCCACGATTGTAGATTTTGGGCCTTTCGCCTTGCACAGCTACGGGCTGATGATGACCATCGCGTTCATCGTTGGAATCTGGCTGGCGGGGCGCCGGGCGCGAGCCGCGGGTCTACCAGAGCGCTTTGCGTTTGATATTTCCTTCGTCATTATTGTCGCGTCTCTGACTATCGCGCGTCTGACCTATGTGGTGACCCATTGGAATGAATTTGCCGGCCACCCGTTCGATATCATTTCGCCGATTCAGCATGACGGCACCATCGGCATTGCGGGACTCGTGCTCTTGGGTGGTGTGATCGGCGGCGTGATAGCGGCCTATGCGTATGCCCGCGCAAAGAAGCTGCCGCTGTCCTTGGTATTCGATATTCTGACTCCTTCTCTGGTCATCGGCATCGCTATCGGCAGAATCGGCTGTTTTTTGAACGGCTGCTGTTTCGGCTTCCCCACAGATTTGCCATGGGGATGCGTTTTCCCAGACGACAGTCTGGCCGGTTCCATTTATCCTCATACGCCTGTTCACCCGACGCAGCTCTATGAGATGGCGCTGATGTGCATCCTGTTTGTTGCTCTCTTGCGTTATGACCGCATTTCGCATCCCCAAGGGCGGACCTTTGCCCTCTTTCTCATGGTATACGGAGTCGCACGAGTGTGGGTTGAGGGGCTGCGCTGGTACGAAGCCGACAAAATCGCCGGTTTCATCGGCTCCTTGCGCCTCACAGGTTCTCAGATTGTGTCAGTTCTGATGTTCTTCGCCGGTCTGTTTCTTTGGGGCTATGTCGCTCGAAAAAAGACTCCTGAGAGAAAGAAGGCAACATGAGCGGAATCGTCATCAGCTTCGAAGGCATTGACGCCTCCGGCAAAACCACGCAAATCGGTCGGCTTGAAACTTGGCTGCGCGAGCGCGGTTTTGATGTGCTTGTGCGGCGGGAACCGGGAGGAACAGAGCTCGGCGAGCGAATCCGCGAGATTCTACTCGATCCGCGCTGGCGTGTGATGCACCCGCGTACGGAATTCCTGCTCTACTCAGCTTCGCGAGCGCAACTTGTGGAAGAAGACTTAGTACCCTTCTTGCAGCGGGAAAAGGCCATCGCACTACTTGACCGCTATTATGATTCCTCAACGGCCTATCAAGGAGCAGGTCGTGGGCTTAGCATCAAAGAAGTAGAGCATGTCAATCGTTTCGCGACCCCCGAGCTGAGACCGCATTTGACTTTCTTCTTCGATTTGCCTCTGACGGAAGCTCGAAAGCGGAAGGGACTTCAGAGCCGCGAAATGGACCGCCTTGAGGCCAGCAATGACGCCTTCTATGAGCGCGTTCGGCAAGGATATTTGACCCTATGCGCCAAAGAGCCCGACCGTATGGTCAGGCTGGACGCCACTTTGGCGGCAGATGCCATTGCCGAGCGAATACTTGAAGAGGTGAAGAAGCTCTTGAATAATCACAGGCTGGACTGGCGAGCGGACTGAATTTGGCAAGCCAGTTGCATCCGGTTTGAAGAGATACCCATGACGCCGCGCTCTGGAACGAAATCCTGACCCTCGGAGTGTAGAGAGTGACGGGCCAAAACGAAGAGATTGAAAACAAAGTTCTTGGAGCATAATATGTTGCGCAGGTTTTCGGGATACTTGATTCGAATGGTGTTGCTTCTTGCGTGTCTCATTCCCTTAGAGGCGGCACCGACTTCCCAAAATGAGCTGTACGAAAGGGTTCGAGAGAATATCAGCCTTTTCGGAGATGTTTATCGGGAAGTCAGTATGCGCTATGTGGATGCCATAGACCCTGACCTATTTGTCCGGGCCGGCATTGACGGGATGCTGGCTACCCTTGACCCTTACACGGTTCTTTATGAGGGCGAGGATTTGGAAGATCTCGACATTCTTACTACAGGTCGCTATGGCGGCGTGGGTATTGAAATCGGGATTCAGGGTGAGCAGAAGGTATTGACGGTCATTTCGGCGATGGACGATTCACCAGCCCAGCGGGTGGGGATTCGATCGGGCGACCGTGTTGTCGAGATTGATGGCCAGTCCACTGTCGGTTTCACAACAGCCAAGGCCGCGCAATGGCTGCGAGGGGACCCGGGCACTCAGGTAACGCTCAAAATCATGCGACACGGAAGCGACGAGCCCATCGAGTTCGTCATCACGAGAACCCTCATTGAGATCAAGGATGTGCCTTACTATGGGTTCATCAAACCGGGGATTGGCTACATCAAACTTGCCCATTTCTCCCGCGAGGCTGCCCGCGAGATGGATCACGCGATCACAGAGTTGCTCGCCGGCGGTTTGGAAGGGCTCATTCTCGACTTGCGCGCAAACCCGGGCGGGCTTTTGCCGGCGGCGGTCGCAGTTTCACAGAGACTCTGTCCGCGGGGAGAAGCGGTGGTTTCTACGCGTGGTCGAATGCCGGAAGCCGAGCACGAATATACCGTTCCCAGCGATCCGCTTTTGGGCGACATTCCTGTGGTCGTTCTCGTGGACCGTGGCTCGGCGTCGGCGTCCGAGATTGTCGCAGGCGCGATTCTAGATTTGGACCGAGGCGTCATTGTCGGCCAACCGACTTTCGGCAAGGGACTGGTGCAATCGGTCATCTCCTTCGAGAGCGGCAAAGCCCTCAAATTGACAACGGCCAAATATTACACTCCGTCCGGCAGGCTGATTCAAAAAGTGGATTACTTCTCGCGAACTCAGAGCGTTCTCCAAAAAGACAGCGCCGAAGTCCTTCCCGATTCCTTTGTCACGACGCACAAGCGACCGGTCTATGGCGGAGGAGGAATTTCGCCGGATGTCTATGTCCCACTGCCCGAGCCGCAAAGACTCGGGACCGAGCTTTGGCGTCAGGGCAAATTCTTCGATTTCATCACGGAATATCGCACGCGCTATCCCAACCTCACCTCCGCCGACATCAGCGACACAGCGCTGGAAGAATTCCAGCAATGGCTCAATGACTCGATCTTTACCTATCGCAGCCGGTCCGAAACAGAATTGTCTGACTTGGAAGCTGTCGCCGAAGAGGAGGGCGTCCTCGACCAAATAACCGATGAACTGAGCTCGCTCCGAGAAGTCCTTGCAGAGAACCGAAAGCGGGATTTTGATACGGAGAAGGAGTTCATTCGCCAGTCTCTTCAACGAGAATTGGCAGCGAGCCTCTGGGGATCACGCGGGAGAACGGAAGCCAGTTTCAAGGATGACTCGCAGATCTTAAAGGCCATAGAAATCCTGAGCGATAAGGCCAACTACCGCGCGCTTTTGGCGCTGGATTCTCCAGTGGATACGACGCGATAGGGCTGACGATTGCCACTTCTGCCAATTCTCTTCCTCACTGGCGTCGGAGCCGGAGTGTTCGGAGGATACCTCGGCATCGGGGGTGGTGTGATTATGGTGCCCGTGCTGATCGAACTCCTGCAAAATGAAGGAGTCGGTTCCGCACATCTTTTCCATCTTGCCTTTGGGACTTCCCTATGCGCAGCCGTCGCAATGACCGGAATGGCGACGCTTAGTTATGCGCGAAGCAAACGCGTGGCGTGGAAGGCCATTCTCTGGGTCGCGATCCCCGCCGTGGTGATGTCGCTCGTTGGGTCCTATCTTGCCGCGCTCTCGAATACAAACTTGCTTCGGACTGCCTTTCTTATCTTTCTGATTGTCTCGGCAGTTCTCCTCATTCGCGGGAAGTTCACTTCTCTTCAGAGTGATGTTGGCATCAAACGCATCGCCTTGGTCGGGACGGGGTTCTTGGCGGGCATTATCTCGGCCTATTTGGGCATTGCGGGTGGTGTGATTATGGTGCCGCTTTTTCTCATCTGGGCGCATCTGCCGGTCGAAAACGCTCCGGGAACGAGTGCGGCCGCGGGAATCATCACGACTTCCGTCGGCGCATTGGGATACATCCTCAACGGAATGCCGGTTCAAGGACTCCCCGCTGGCGCATGGGGCTATGTCCTGCCCGCTTTTGCCGCACCGATGATGCTTGGAGCGGTTGTTGGCGCACCTGTGGGCACCTACTTGAATCGCCGCCTCGGGACGGGTGTCTTTCGGTACATCTTCGCCGTCTTTCTCCTCTTTGTTGCCGCTCGTTTGCTGCTTCGTTCTCTATAGTGTGACTTGCGAAAAGCTTTGCTTTGCCATGTTCATCACTAGGCGGGACGCTCCCGCGTTCCGCATGCCCCCCACCGAGGACGGTGGGGGCTAGTGCAAGAAAAGAGACCACTTTTTCGCCGAGGCATCCCCGCGAAAGCGGGGACTGATCTGCCCGCAATCTTGGACTGGAATGCAATGATCCATACAAGATCAAATCCCGCCCTCTTCGAGACGAATCTGCCCTGGAAGCTGCGTGCGAGAGGGAAGGTGCGGGACATTTACGAGATTGACGAGGAGCATCTGCTCGTCGTGACCACGGATCGCCTGAGCGCCTTCGACCATGTGCTGCCCACGCCGATTCCTGACAGAGGGCGTGTGCTGGCGGGGCTGTCGCATTTCTGGCTCGGGCGACTCAAAGGCATCATCGGGCATCATCTGGCGGATGAAGCGCGTTTGCAGAGCCTCCTTGCGGGACTTCCTGAAGATGAAAGGCGCGCTCTTCAGGGACGAACCGAGCTTGTGCGGGCGGCGAAGGTCTTTCCCGTCGAATGCGTTGTGCGTGGGTATCTTGCGGGTTCGGGCTGGGCGGAATATCAGAAATCCGCTTCAGTTTGCGGCGTGCCTCTCCCGAAAGGCCTCACGCAGTCAGAGAAGCTGCCCGAGCCCATCTTCACACCCGCAACGAAGGCAACATCGGGGCACGACGAGAATATTTCGCTGGCAAAAATGGCAGACATCATTGGCCCTGAAGCGGCGGAGACTCTGCGCAGTATTTCACTTCAAATCTATCGAATGGAAGCTGAATTTGCCGAGGCTCGCGGTGTTCTGATTGCCGATACAAAGTTCGAGTTCGGGATTGTAGTAGATGACCAAATCGTTTTGGTGGACGAGGTGTTGACACCGGACAGCTCGCGCTTCTGGCCTGCGGAGCGTTATGCCCCCGGCCGTGACCAAGAGAGCCTTGACAAGCAAATCGTGCGGAATTATCTTTTGAAAATCGGCTGGAACCGAGAGCCGCCCGTTCCCCCGTTGCCGCCTGAAATTGTGGCACAAACTCGAGACGCCTATTTGACCGTCTATCAGAGATTGACGCAGCAGGAACTTTCGGTATGAGACCGTCGCAAAGCAAGGAAAGAGGCCGCCGACGAAAATCAGCGGCCCTTTCTCTTGCAGATAAGCCCAATTTCGAGCGGCGGCTTACTTGCCCTTGATGGGGATTTCGCGAGCCTTGGCTTCTTCGGCTTTCGGCAGCGTGATAATGAGGATGCCGTTTTCCATTTCGGCCTTGACTTTGTCGGCATTCACAGTGGATGGCAGGGTGAAGCTGCGCTGGAAGCGGCCGTAGCAGCGTTCGACACGATGATAGTTGCCTTTGTTCTCGGCGACTTCATGCTTCTTCTCGCCCTTGATGGTAAGGACATTGTTTTCCATGCTGATTTTCACTTCATCCATCTTGATGCCGGGAAGCTCGGCCGTGATTTGGAACCTGTCGTCGTTCTCTTCGACATCCACAGCCGGACCCCAGGTTGCAGCTTCCGACTCGCCATTCTCTCCGAATATGCTGTCAAGGACCTGGCTCATCCGCTCATTCATGTCAAACCAGCTCCGAAATGGAGTCAGGGTTCTGCGGTAAGGTTCCCACTTGATGATAGCCATGATGGTCTCCTTTCTTATTTTGGTCAGGGCTTCATTGTCTTCCCACTACATGTGTACAGCAAGAGCCATGCCACGACAGCAATCTCAATAAATACAATCGGTGACAACACGGAAATCCCTCCAATGAGATTTGAATACAATACTCCTATGCCATTATGGCTTGCAATAATGTCATTATGGCTAATATGTGGTTTTTTTGGCAGAATCCGAAGTGTCCCAATATCTGCATCATATTGCAAGAATTGCGCTTTTGTTTTAGTTTCTTATTTTGATTATATTGGAATTAATTGGGGCCCGAAAGTTGCATTCTTTGACAAGGGAAGTTCTAACCTCCGCCATAGACTGCCCCAGAGAATACATAATCCCTGAGGACCTTCAACGCAGCGACATTGAATAATGCATGAAACCACATCCCACAAACTGATTTGATGCTGAGAGTTCTTGAATACATTCACTAACTCGACCAAAAGAGGAGAAGACATCATGTCGCGGAAACTTCTTGTACTGTTACTAATGGGAATTGTCGGAGCGAACCTTGTTGAAGCGGGATCCAAAACGGTTCTTCCCAAGCAGAAGGCGAGCTACGACGGAATCCCCGTGTTCGGAGGCTCGAATGAGCCCCAAATTAATATTCAGAGTGTGCCCTGGCGACCCTCTCGACACACTTTGGACGACCCCATCGGAATCACCGACACCGCGGGAACAACCTGGTATGACTACCAGCACAACGGCACCTGTGGCAAGATGATTGATGTGGACGATATGGGCATGGTATCGGTCGTATGGATGAAAGGTTTCTACGAAAACCCTTTATTGACCCGATTGGTCTATTACAATGTCTGGGACCCGGCAGCAGGAAACTTTATGTTCGAAGGTGGCATCCGGATTGACCCCGCCGATCGCTCTGGATATGTCACGCAGACGACGGATGCCTTAGGGTTCTGTTACCCCGCGTTTCATCGGCTGGCCAGCACCGGCAACAATCATACAGCGGTAGGGGGTGATTATGCCGCTTACAGCGACGCTTTCACTTCTTGGGAGCCCGACTGGTGCTATGAAGGCCCAGCGGATTTGAAGATCATCTGGCCCAAAATTGCCATGGATATCCACGGCAATCTCCATGTAATTTCGACTGAGAATCCCGCCGATGAAAATGCGGTCCGGCAGCGGATTTATTATTCTCATGGGATCCCGGAATTCGATGAGCTTCACTTCTTCCTGGATATTCTCTGGGACGAAATGGAGTGCGGAGGATTTGAGTTGATGGATACGGTGACAACTATCTCACCCGATATCGCCTGTTCTCGGCATTCTGAGCGGGTTGTTATTGCCTACACTCGCCCGATGCTTCGTCCCGAGCAATATCCCGAGGCCCCGGGATGGCATCAGCGGTTCAATGAAGTCTATATATGTATTTCCGAGGATGGAGGCCTCAACTGGGAAGAGCCCGTCAATATCACGCGGTGGACACCCCCGGATCCCGTGTGCTACTATGAAACCCAGGATGCATTGCTTTGTGATCGAGATACCTTGCGTGCCTACACCGATTGCGCGGTCATTCTCGATGACGAAGATTTTATCCATGTCGCGTTCACCACGACCGGTTTCTGGTGGTATCTGCCCGGGGAGACTGACTCGGTTGCTGTCACCTATTCGGCGTCGCTCATCTGGCATTGGAATGAAGAGTGGGATGCCTTCAGTCTGGCTGCGGAGGCCTGGTATGAGGCGGATCCCCCGTCCGTCTGCGGTGCCTGGCAGTATCGAGCCCAGCGTCCGAATCTCGCGATTGACCCGACCACAGGGTATCTCTATTGTTCCTATATGCTATATGACACACTCTTCAGCGAAGGCGGGTTTCCACTATCGGACGCGTTTGTCACCGTCTCGACGGACAACGGGTGTAATTGGGCCGTGGCCACGAATGTGACCAGCACGATGCCGGAAGTGATTCCCACACCCGCTGGCGACTGCCTGAACGAGCGGGATATCACCGTCGCCGAATTTGTGACTGGCGGCTTTTTGCATATGGAATATGTGCTGGACAAGGACGCGGGCAGTGTCGTCTACAGCGAAGGTGTCGCTACCTTGAATCCAGTCATCTTCCAGCGGATTCCAATAGACTCGATTCCGACACAGCCACTGCTTCCCAATTACCCGATGCACTGGGATTCCACCGGCTTCCCGGGCAACCCGGGAGTCTGCCGGGATAATGCGAGAGTCCTTCGGGATGGACATCCCGACCAATTCCTGCTCTACCCAAACTATCCGAATCCGTTCAATCCCGCGACGATGCTGCAGTTTGACCTCTTGCAGCGGGCCCGCGTAACCTTGAAAGTGTACAATGTGCTCGGGCAGGAAGTGGTCACACTCATTGGGAACGAGCTCATGTCAGCCGGAGTGCACACGGTTCGCTTTGATGGAGCTTCGTATCCTTCAGGCGTTTATGTCTACCGCTTAGAGACCCCAGGTTTCTCGGCTGTGCGTAAGATGGTACTGCTCAAATAGACTTCAAGCGGCAAATCTTGGAGCTGATTGCACGAGGAGGATGCTGTGAATTCATGGAGCAAAGCATTCGGGGTGGCGGGATTTCTTGTCTTAGCCGCGGGAGTGGGAGCCGCCCAAGAAATCGGGACGACATATACAGCGGGATCCACCTATTGCGACCGCCAACATAGCGGAACTTGCGGGAGAATGATTGGCGTGGATGCTTCCGGCTATG
>DYHQ01000060.1 GCA_020724065.1 Candidatus Puniceispirillum sp.
CGGAATGTCACAGGGGTCATACTGCGCAACCGCTTCACCCGCCACGAGCATAGACAGAGCGACCAGAATAGTAAAAACTCTCAATCGCATCATTGCACTGCTCCTCCATATCTGATAAGTCCCAATTCTTCATGTCTCAAAGAGACAGTTCCGTCCGCTCCGTTGGACCACTGTCAAGCTCATCCCCGGGCGTGCCCGGCTCGTTCAGGATGCGGTCTTCTCATGGCGTAAATATACGAATTTTTGCTTTTAAGTGCACTAAAATTCTAAACTTAAATCATTTTCTCGGAGGCTCTGGCAAGTGTCTTAGAGACTTGAAGGCGCACGGGCTGAGCAAAGGCTTGAGCTATGGAAACCTATGCCGATTTTGTGACATGCAGAACAGGCTGAAGAAAACAGAGCCATTCTGCCGACGGGATTGGGTCAGTGAAAGTGGGAGGCCAAAGAAAATCGAGAGGTGCCTCTCTCCGAAACGAAAAGACCCTCAGAAACGGAGGGTCACTTTACTTGGAGAAAGGCAATTAGAGGGAGAGTGACTCAGGCTTTCAGGCTTCATCGCGATCTGTCATGACAAGCGCGACCTGAGTCTCTCAGAAATAACATGAGACCTATTTCTTGAGAGCTTGAATCGTCTGCATGGCCTATCGAATCATTAAGGCCTTTCGAACCGCTCGGAATGTGGGTGTTTGCATCGAGAAGAAGTAGACGCCCGTCGCGCAAACCGGACAATCCCAAGTCAGCCGATAAGAACCCGGCGCGAATCGGCCATCCGCGAGATTTGCAACTTCTCGCCCCATCATGTCAAAAACGGAGATGCGCACGGGACATGGCTCAGGTATGGCAAATGTCAAGACCGTCGAAACATTGAATGGATTGGGATAGTTCTGCCTAAGCACGAAAGTCTCGGGCAGAGATTCAGGCTTTCCGTCCGCAGCCGATGGCGCTTGGAAAGTGAAATGCTCGACTGATTCCACGCTGGTGTCGGGATAGCTGGAACGCGCCGTTACCCACCACTGTGCAGTCACGGTGTCAGGCAATCCCAGCGCACCCACATCCATAGCCCAACAGGTATCCGAACCTGTTGCCCATGAGAAAGAAAGCTCACCCACGGCGAAGTATAGAGTGTAGCCGAGCGCATCCCCTGGGTCGGGGTCGTGCGCGGCCTGCCAGCAAGAAACGACCTCGCCAAAAGGAAGTTGTGACCCATCTTCAGGTTCCAAAAGAGAAAAGGGCGAAGGAGCCTCACCGAAGTAGGTACGAAACATTAGCGTATCGCTGGCCCAAGTCCCCGGTGTATTCAAATCCGACGCATGCACCGTCCAGTAATAGGCATGGTTGTCAATAAGTGATTCAAGAGAGAAACTCGTGCTCAGCAGCCCAGAAGCTTTCTCCCAAGCTGTCGAAAGATTGGGAAGGGTGTCCAGCCAAACCTCGTAAGTGATCGCGTCATTCGTATCTATGTCAAGAGCCGCCTGCCACACAAGCACCGTTTCCGAGATCCAGCAAGTGTCACCAAACGGAGGTGAAAGCAGGTAGAAATGAGTAGGTGGAGCGGCCCCGTTTGACACTCCAGGTGTGGCCACTCGGACATCATAGAATGAACTGAGGTCGTAGGGTGGCTGGCCCAACTCCGCAACATCCCCATCGGGGAAAAGACTCCACGAATATCCGGAATCCAGAGCGGCAGACCATTTGACCGTGAAATAGTATGTGCTGTCGGGGCCGACAAGCCCGATTTGGTCGCGAGTCGGGGAAAGATTTCCCAGAGGGTGGGTTGCCACAGTGAATGTGCGGAATTCGCCCGGCGATAGTATTACTCCGTCCGGAAAGAGCTGGCAATCATTGATATATATGCGCCAGCTGGTCAAATCCTGTGACTCGGCAGCCGGGTTGTAGATTTCCAAAAACCGCTGGCCGACATCTCCTGGAGGTAAATAGATTTCGTTCAGCACAAAAGGGGGCAAAGCGTCGGCGGGCGGCGGCAGAACAGGGTTGAGCAATCCAGGCGAGGAACTCCCACAGCTTACCGTCCAGCTCTCATCCCACCAAGGGTCCCCCCAATAGTACCAGACTGCCGTTATAGGGAAGTTCGGGATATCTGCCGGCAAAACCATAGGCAATTTCCTGCAGAGGCCAATCATAGTAGAGAACCCGTATCATGCCGCCTTCCGCATTACAGAATGAATCCCATGGATAGACGACAATATAGTCTCCATGGTCCTCAATGTCGCACTCCTCCCAATGGACCACCTAACCATCAATTTCAAGTCCATACAATTCTATCTGTTCTCCCCAAGTCACAAATTCAAACCATAGACCACCCTCTCCGATTTCATCTATCCACATACTGGGGGAGGGATTCGCTTCGAGAACTGGCGACCAGATGACCGCGAGAGCGAATCCGATGGTAAAAACAAATGTGCGCGACTTCATGGCTCGTCCCTTCGTTGGGTTTTGCTCCAATGAACCTGTAGATCCTCTTCCGGATAGAATTCAGTTTGACAAATATGATAGATTCTGCGATGGACCTCCTCTTCAACTTTCTCCACAGGATACGAGACTTCAAGATGCCACTCCCGCGGGCAAGAGATTTCGAATTGTGCCTCACTGAGAGGATTGCCCCAGCCTCTCAGGGTGGTTGTGATATAGGTGAACGTGCATCCCGTCAGAGATTGGCAATAGCGAATCTCGAAGGTGTCTTGCATGACCGCTTCCATCGGCAGACGAAAACGGATGGATTTGCGCTCGGGTCCAAAAGAAAAGGCCAGAGGCTCCCTCGCAAAACGAACCTCGACCTTTTCAGGCGTCAGGCATTCGGGCGTGACGGAGATTGGAAAAAAATCGGTAGCTGCGAAGCCACCGATTGTGAATTGCGAAACAGATACTTTCCGGATACGCAGCCTGTTGCGCTGTCCAGTTCAATCGCTACATGTTCACGGATGAAGCCAATATCAGGCTGCGCGAATCCCGAACGAATGGCCGTGAGCAGAACCGCAAAACGACACAGCGTTCGGAGCCCTCTTGTCGAGCAACGATGAGCGCATTGGGCGTTCTACGCGCGATACATGGGTCTCGCCCCTCCCTTACCCGATGGATGCAATGCTATTGCCCATTCCAATATATACTATTTTGATGAAAATGTCAATCCCCATTCTCAATATGGGGTGTCTGAAGTGGCTCAGATCAGAATTACCAAACTCCGCCTCGACTCATGACTCGACACTTAGGAAACCGGCTATCGCAGCCCGCAGGTGAAGATTGAGGAATGTCCGTTTGCATCAGCCGCGTTGATTCGCTATATTATCACTTGAGAAGTCACTCACTGTTTTGGGTAGAGCCTTACGCTTGCTCTTCCCTTAAGCAATAGAAGTGCGTTTCAATCCAGTGAGAGATTCAAATGTGTCCCAAAATCCGCATCCTCATGATTCTTAGTATCGTCGCATGTTCTGCGATGTTCGTCGGCTGCGAAGGTCCTGAAGGACCGCAAGGCCCTGCTGGCTCGCAGGGTGTCCTTCCAGTCTATGTGATTGGGCGGATTAGCCATCGTCCCATTTACTACTACAGAGGCAAGGAGGAAGTGGACTCTGCAACGGAAGCTCGCGTGGATGTCTATAATTGTCCTACGATTCCAAGTGCAGAGATCAATGGAATTCGGATTCCGCCTTCCGATCCATTCTACCGGGGATGCAGTCCGTTCCGGTTCTACGATGACAATTTGTCTATTTCCTGTGGAGATTCTGTGGAGCTTCTTGTCACCTATCCAAAATCTGATGGAACTTCCGGAACCGCTCATGCGAACATCATGCTGCCCAGCCAATTTGAAATTACATCGCCAGATACTTCCTACGACACGATTTCTGTTGGAGACAGTTTGGTTTTTCTATGGACTGCATCCGATGGAGCCGACGCTTATTTGGCGGATTTTCAATTGTGGTACGGATACTGGGACACCGCGGGAACCCGGCAGTACTTCGAATACAGCGCCGACGACATTGCGCTTATGGATACATCCATCACCTTCTCGCAGGCTCAACTTTTTCCGAACTTGGAAGAAATTGACTCGTTAGAGTATGGTTATGGAAGCTTCGATGTGTGGGCGATGAATGGTCCGACGCCGGAAGAAGACCAGGGCAATGTGACAGGGGACGCGATCGGGTTTTTCAACGGATGGACTTATGGAGGATATGTGAGATTCGTTGTCAGAGGTTCGAGTCTGCTGATAGGTGAAATAGTGGAGTCGGAGAGTCCCGCGCAGAAGCTTGCGGAGCAGAGAGCAAGGCACACGAGTTTTTAAGGCTTCGAGGGCTTTGCATAGTCAAGCTGCGAGCCGAGGAGGCTGTGCGGAATTAGGAAGGTGACGAACATCAGGATTGACGCGCCCAACACCCATCCCCGTGCGGGCTTGTTTCTGCGAGTTCTAACAAATACTACCGCCCAGCCAATCATGGCGATAAGGGTCTTGTTATCCGTCAAATCCCACCCAAAGGGCACGCCGGTCCAGAAAGAACCAAACGCATAATATTGGACAATCGGTCCAAAAATCATCCCACCCACCAAAGTCAATCCCGCTGTCCAAAGCACATAGCTTCTTGTCTTTTCATGGCGCGTCAACGCGGCCAGTCCTGCCCGCGTCGAGAAAAGTATCGCCGCAAACATGAGCAGAATGTGCGGCAGCAAAAAAACGGCAGGCACATCTCCCCGAAAACGCAACACGACCGCTCGGTCAGGCGGCAGCATCAGCTCCGTATCCCCTTTTTGAAGCCGCACATGATATTCCACTTTGCCTGCTGGCGGCTGATGAGGCAGTTGAGCGACAAGTTTGCGCCCTTTCCGCTCCATCGGTATTTCCGCCCACAAGTCATTCGTTGGATAGCGCCGCCAAACCAGCAAACTTCTCACTGCGGCATCCTCCACAGTCACCTCAACCAGTGCTCCACCTTCTCCTCCATGACTGCGCGAAAATTCGTAGGCAACCGCAGTTGTCCCAAGCACCGAATGCCCTGCAATGGGATAGGTTGGGCCGGTTTTGCGTTGATAATAGGCCGATGCCAAGGTGATGAGCACGGCCAAAATCCATAAGAGAAGTGAGTGACCTTTTCTCGCGCGCGTTGAATCTGATGAAGGACTCATACAGTGATTGCTTACCTCATTTCTTTGCCTGCTGAGCCGCCGTTTCAAAATCCGATTTGAAGTTCAAATGATACCCACTGCCGGAAAAACAGATCTTTCCATCCGGAAGAAGGTAGCGATAGTAGGGCGCATCACGACGAAAATCGGATTCGGCAAGCGGAATCTTCAACCACCGCAGTAGCTCCTGGGACACTTCCGGATACCCTGTGACTTCGCCCGGTCCTGACAGAATCAGTAGAGAGTGTCCTACTCTGGCGAGGTCCTTTGCCATCTCTTCCATTCGCGTCGAGGGTTCCTGATGCGCTGCGGCTACGAAGATGAGCAGCGGCTTTGCAGCCATACAGTCCCGAAGCGTAAGCGCGTCGTTGTCCGCCATGAAAGGAATGCCGGTCGAAATCATGCCAGTGTCTGCCAGCACAGCTTCCGCGTCAGGCGGCCGAGAAAGTGGCAAGTATTCGTCGCGGACCTCTCCGGATTTCACACCAATCTGTCGCACACCAACGCGAGCATCCCCTCGTTGATTCCTCAGCCCCCAAGTTAGAAGGTAATCTCCCGGCACCACATTGACAGTCGCGTTTGAATCGTTAATCGCATAGTCAAGAATGGCCTCTGCTCTGTCGTCAGGCCAGCCCTCCACAAGCCGAACCAAATCGAAAACTTCCTCAAAAGTCACTTTCCCCATCGTGCTTGGAAAAATCATTCGCACGGTCGCCGGCTTATCAAACCAATCGCGCGTTTTCTCTTCATTTTGAACGACTCCGAGCTGTTCAGGATATGACGGATAGAGCGGTTTCCAAGCCTCACCGTCATAAAAAGTCACCCACTCTTTGCCCAAAGTCACATAGACGGGAACGCCTGCGATTCGGAGCATGCCGCACGCCAGCGCGGGAGCCAATTTCTCGTTGATGCATTTCGTTTGCCATGCCGTGTACGGCTCCACCGCACGAAATCCATCCATCAGGCCAATTCTGGCCGCAACGATTTCATTCACTCTTCTCGCGCGCTCAACAAACGATCCTCCCGGGAGTTTCTCCATTGCCTCTTCCAAAGGCAATCTCCACGGGCGAGTCGGTTCCCATCCGATTCGCGGCGAGATAACATATTTGTGAAGCGAGTCCACTTTGGATTCAAACCGCATGAGAGCGCGAACAGCCCCTTCGAAATAATCATTCATCGTTGCCCGGTCAATCTCGCGCAAATCCTTTTCACTCAGACAATCCAGAATGTCCAGGAAAAGTTCCTGCTCGCCGCGTGACTTGTCTTTGTATCCTTGCCACAGGACTTCAGCATTGCCGGGAGCTTTCTGAAGGACGCCAAGAAGCCGGCTCAAAGTCGAGTCAGACGGCGCCGCCAAATCCGCCAGCCAGTCCGGGATTTCTTGCTTCTCCTTCTGGGCAAGCTGCAGTTGAGATCGCGCCATCTTCAAACGCCATTGCCAAGTCTCACTGGGTGAGCCGCTTGCCTCTCTCTTTGGATACGGATAGCAGAGTGTAAATTCACCCTGCAGTCCGGCCGCGGGCTCTGCAGCGACGGCCACCGACTCGCCGGAGCGCGTCGTGACAGTTTGGAGAAACAGCTTACCCTGGTGTCGTCCCAGAAGCATGAAATCGCCGATGCCAACATCCAGAGAGGGCGTACCTCCCGATGGATCAAGCCGAAGAATTGGCCGAATCCCGCCATAATTGAAAACTGCAAGGTAGAGCCTGTCATGAACCGCCCAGTCGCTCGGGAAGGTTACACTCAGCCGGCATGGCGTCATGTAGTTCTCTGTTGTGTTCAATTGCCAAAGACGCCTTCCTTTGACAGCCATAGGCTCGGTCGAATCCACTTGACTCACATTGGCCAGCAAGACGGGCGCACGCAACACAGGCTCATCGAACCATGCGCGATCCAGCGCGGCATCCGGTTCGCAAGCTCCCATGTATTTCCATTTCGTCTCTGTTTTCACTTCCACCCAAGCGTGGTTGTCGCTGCAATGAGCCCAGTAGGGAACATAAACCATCCGAGCGGCCAAGCCCACACAGCGGAGAGCGGTCACGAGGAGAATCGTCTCCTCGCCGCAGCGCCCAAAGCCGCACGAGAGCGTCGTCAGCGGCCCCTGATCTCTCCAATCGGTGGATTGGTAGGTCACCCGCTGTCCCAGCCAAAGGTTCACCTCGAGCGCGGCCTCTTCCGCTGTTAGGCACCTCTTCACCACGGCGGCCAGTTTCTGCATCAGCCATCGCCGGTAGCGTTGCAGAGGCTCATCATCCACCCGCACCGGAACCACATACCGGCAGAAATCGGCCTTGCTGAGCTCCCGCGCCCAGGGAAAAGTCTCCCGCGTTTCGAGCGCGGCTTGCAGGTCATCAAACAGGTCCGTTGCCGACACTTGCACCAAATCAGCATCATCCAGATTCACGAGAAGCGCATTCAAATAAGCCGTGTCAATTCCCTCTTGTGCGCAAAGTGAATGAAGCTCATGGATTGTCCTCAAGGCGGTGGGGGCATGCTGCCGTGCCGAGTCTGCTTCGCGTGCCCACAAGTTGGAAGACAGAAGAATCAATAAGAGCTCAAATAGACGCAGGCGCATTGAAAGTGTGTCGTTCGTTTTGGATGTTTGTTACGGAACTCGCGTCAGGCGAACATGTTTTTAGTCAGAGGGTCTCGAAGCGGAAAAATGGTATGCGGATCAAATTGCTCTTTGAGTTTGGCGCGCACTCGCCATCCCGATGGCCATGAACTGCGCTGAAGCGCAAGTTTCTTTAGGATGCCCGGCGCAACTTTTCCCGCAGGGCCTCCGCCAAGCTGCACGGAAAAATCCTGGAGCTTCTCAAGGACATGGCTTGCCTGCTGGCGCAGGCGAGGTTCATCCTCCGGCAGAAGGAGCCAAATATGCAGATGTCCCACTTCAATGGTTCCCCAGAGCGCGGCCAAGATGTTGGCATCGTGAGAAAAGGCCCTTGTGTAGGCTTCAAAATCGGCAAAAGCGCGCGCGGGCAATACCACTTGTCCTTCCAGATAGGCTGGATACTTCTGCGTCGTCCGCGAAGGAAGTTCGAAGAGCTCCTTCCAGAATTCCTCTATTTCGCGAGCGCCATCGAGCCAGTGAGCATAAGGCAGCGCGGGCCGCTTTTCTGTTTCACTCCACTCACAAACCATTATGGCTCTTGCGCCGTCTGCGGCCAATGGAGTCGAGACACCTCGAAAAATCTCTAAAACGCCGCTATCCAGCAGAAGAACGACATCCGGCGACGGCGAACTCAATCCTACCAATGAAATGATCCTCGTGACTTCTGCAACCTGCGGCAGACTAATCGTGCAAGCCGCGCGCTGGGTTGGTTTCCGTTCCAGCAGCAAGTCCGTACGCGTCACTATTCCCAGTTCACCACTCGAACCAAAAAGAAAAGGCAATAGGTCAACATGGTCTGTCCCCGATGTTTCGGGCCCGGCCTCGTGCAGAGTCCCCTCACCATCCACCCATTCCAAGCCCGCCACATGGGACAGTGTCCCTCCATGACGCCATGTGCGCAGACCGTGCCAACCTGCCGAGATCAGAGCCCCGATGCTGGCAGCTTTCGGCACGGGGAAAAGCGGCGGCCATCGCACGCCATATCGGTCAAGATCAATTTGCAGAGCTTCAAGCGAAACACCCGCCGCAACTTGCAGACGGGTGTTCTCGGCCAGAAAGCTCGGTGAAGAAACAAGACGAACCGTCGAAAGCAACATTTTTCCCCCTAGGCCGTCGGCGGTTCTTGGTGTGAGCCCAGAGCAGACCACGATAGGTAATTTCTTGTCCGCGGCGAATTGCACGCAAGCTTGAACCCCTGCGACAGTCGCCGGTTCTGCCACCAGTGCGGGAAGGTCTTGGCGCTTAACATGACCTTGCAGACAACCCAAAATCTTGTCCCGGTCTGAATGGAGAGTGCCCGCACCTACGGCTTTGCGCAATCGCGCATATTTGTCAAAGAGCACCATCAGTCTTCGAGCGAAGTTTTTTCCTTCTTGTCGCCAAGTTTCTTCTTGTCGAGAAGGTCGGATTTTGCGGAGTCGCTCTTGCGTTGATAGTCCGTAACATAGAATCCCGATCCTTTGAAAATGAGGCCGCTTCCTCCGGAAATGAGCCGCTCAACGCGCTTGCCGCATTCGGGACAAATCCGAATCGGAGCATCCTGCATGCTCTGGAATGCTTCGAATTGATGGCCGCAGCTCAGGCAGCGGTATTTATAGGTCGGCATAGCAGGTCTCAGTAATGAACATAGGTGATTCAGGCAGAAAGCAGCCTCTTATAGCGATTCTCAAAAGTAAGCTGCTATTCAAGGGGCTAAAGCCCCTTGTTACCTCGATTGTGAACAAGGGGTTTCAACCCCTTGCATAATGTCATAATACCAACTTACTTTCGGGAATGACTATACCAATAATATAGCAATTTTAGTGTTATCCGTCCAGTTCAATATGTTGGCTCAATTGCTTTCATGAATGCTTATCGAATTCCAGCTTCTTGAGCCATGAGGCGTCCACCAAAGAGCGCATCCCCTATGGGCTTGACCAGCTCGCATTGTGTCGGATTGTCTTCGGTCAGTTCGGTCAAGAAAGGTTGCTCCAGAGCTGACCAATGTGCCGTGAGTCCTCCGACGACAGCAGTAGGGACAGACTTTGCAGCGAACGGCACTTGCATCAGAAGCCGCTTGGCAAGTCGCGCCAGGGCTGCGCCCGCTGTGGTGATGATGGCGTCGGCTTTCGCATCCTTTCCCGCATGCTCGAAGACCAAAGGAGCCAGCGTCGCCCACTGTCTTGAATCCAAGCCGCGCTGATACACGAGCGTCAGAATGCCGCTTGGTTCTGAGAGTCCGAGGGTGTTCAAAACAGCGCGTGATAGAGGCCCCGATTCCTTAGTCTCTCCTTCATGAAGACAACCACGCAGAGCCTCCCGCCCTATCCATGCACCGCTTCCCTCGTCTCCTAAGAGCGGGCCCCACCCACCCGCGCGCAGGAAGCTCCCATCCGGCAAGCGCGTCCATGCGATGCTTCCTGTCCCGGCAATAATGAGAATGCCGCCGCGCACAAATTCAAAGGCTCCATAATAGGCCAGTTCAGCATCCGTTCGCAAAAGCAAAGGAATGCCGGGAAGAAGCTCGCTCATTGTATCCTGTGCCATCTGTCTTTCTGTCTCGCGGCCAACACCTGCCATGCCTGCCACAACGGCCGAGATGCCGCGAAACGACGGAGGCAATTTGCCCACAAGCTCGTTCATCACCGCCTTCAATCCTTCCCGACCAACTTGGCCGAAGTTGGAGGGCCCCGCTTCCAGTCTCATGAGCGGCAGTGTTTGAACATCGTTTATCGGCGCGATGAGGGCCCGTGTTTTTGTACCGCCCCCATCAATGACAAGCAGAAGTCGCTGGCTGCCGCTTTCCGTCATTGACTATCCTCTTGAATGCAGGCCGACTTGAGTGATTTCATTCGTTGAAGGGAGATTCAATCAAAGAAAATCCGAAATCCGAAGAACCTTGCGACCGTCCTCGGCGATGAAGAAAGCCCAAATTTAGAAATCCAATTTCGAGTTTCGGATTTTGGATTTTTGCTCTTTTGTGGCTATCGCAAGAGGAGGAGTTTCTGCGTGAAGCGATGGTCACCGGCTTGAAGGGTGGCGAAATAGACACCGCTTGGAACATGCGCTCCGCGTCGGTCCGTGCCATTCCAAATCATGCGAAAGCGCCCCGCCGAAGGACAGGTATCGGACAGCGTGCAGACTTCCTGGCCCAAAAGATTCCTGATTCGAATTCTTATTGGCCCGGGCGCCGCGACGGTATAGGTCAGTACTGCCTTTGGATTGAAAGGATTGGGATAAACGCTTTCAAAACCGTACTGCCATGGGAGCGCGCCCTCACCCGAGCCGGGGGCACTAAGGTTGATGCCGGCGACAAGACAGAGATTGTCTATCATGACTCCCAGCTCGGCATAGACCGAATCGCTGACCAACCGGAATCGCAGCCGCAAGCCCGGTATCCCCGCCCAGCGGTCGAGGCACACATAGGTTCGCGTCCAGGGAATATCGAAATCATGTAACCAGACCGCGGACTCCCAAGATGCGCTCGCCTCTTTCCAGACTTCAACACCTAAGCTGTCCCACCCCGATTCCAAATGACCTGAACGGTCAAACTGAAGATGCGCGCTGTTTGTCCCACGAAGATCCATCACGCCCGAATACTCCGCCCAAGCCGATGCTCTGTTCAAATACGCGCTCCGGAACCCCATCGAATTCGTGGACAGCGCATGGCCATAGCCATCTGCCCAGGAAGTTGTCCAGGTCGAGTTGTCACCGCCGAATTCCCATCCCGCCGCCAAATCCTCAAAATCCTGGAACAGAAAAACATGACCTTCGGGGAGCGTGATGTTCAGTGTCGTGTCTTGGTCAAGCCAAAGTCCCATGCGGTAAGCCACATGGTCTGTGTCATTGGCGGCAAATAGAAGTTCGTAACCTCCCTGAGGCTTCAGCACATCCGCCAGACCCGAGGGCAACGCAACCGTATCGGGGAAAGGGCTCGCCATATAGAGCATGCCGGGAAGCTCATGACCTTGTTCATCCTGCAGACGCACATGGATGGTGTACCACGGCAGCGGCGTCAGCGACACATCACGGTATTCGCGACTGAAGCGGCGCTCAAAATGTTCCTGCTTCGGGATGTAGCCTTCTTTGCGAAACTCGACGGTAAAAGAATCCGCGGGCAGAAAGTAATAGCGTCCGTAGACGGGCTCGGTGTAGCGCGGCGGGAGAATCGGTCTCCAAGTCGAAAGGAAGCGCCACTGCGCCTGCAACGGTTGACTGGTTTGTGCATCTCTCACATGGCCATAGACCACATGTTCGTTGT
Organism: Candidatus Puniceispirillum sp.; assembly: GCA_020724065.1. Taxonomy (GTDB): domain Bacteria; phylum Electryoneota; class RPQS01; order RPQS01; family DYHQ01; genus DYHQ01. Next base: position 11,982 of record DYHQ01000060.1, read on the forward strand.
TGTCGGGAGTGCGTGTGCGGTCGAGCAGAAAGCGCGCGCTGGGCAGAACATCTTCGACGATTCGCTCAACTACTGCGCTGTCAGGCTGGATGCCCGTCGCGATCGAGCCCACTTCATTGGTGCACTGCAGCGTGCCGAGTTTCCAGTAGAACCAATCGTGCGCATTGCCCCGGCGGTTGCCACCCCAAATAAAAAGATAGTGCGTGCTCTGGTCATAAGTGGGAATTTGCATCGCGAAACGGCGACCGAAATCCCCAATCATGACCGAATCAGGCGCAAGTCTTCCTTCCCAATCCCAGGCGAAGATACAGCGCTCGGCATTGTCACCGGTACGGCTGCTGTGATAGATGACGGATGCCACGGGTTGAATTTGCATAGCAAGATCACGGATACACTGTGCTTCAGGCTCGCTGAAAGGAGCTGGCCCCCGGTAGTAATCGTAAGGCTCGTTGCCGCCGGGCTGCCAAAGCGTGTCGCCCCATTCCCAATTCGTGTCGAAGTTGCGGTTCAGATCCACACCGCAGGAATCCCATCCGACTCCCGGAAAAATCGTGCAATGGTCCAGCGAGGGCGGGCGATAACCATTCTTTCGATAGGTGACATCCCGTCCATCCATGACGACGGCCAATCCATCCGGGTTCATCGAAGGCACAATGTAAATCTGCATCTGTTGAACCCAATAGCGTACATGAGGCAGATTGCCAACATACCCGTCGGTGAGTTCATGCAAGAGAGCG
>DYHQ01000061.1 GCA_020724065.1 Candidatus Puniceispirillum sp.
ATGCTCCGGAGGGTTTGGAGCTTGAGCTTGCGGCGACGCCCGAAATCTGTGTCGGCTGCCATCAGCCCGGCGCGGCCATTCGCTGGCAATGGAACTATCGTCCCCCGATGGAAAATGTTGATTCCTTTAAGACGAATCTTCTCCATTACACCGCCGCATGCACCCGCTGCCACGCTACGCCGGAGCACTATGGAATAGACAACATGCAGATTCTTTTCGCTACGGATTCGATGAGATGGGTTCATCGGATACCAACAAGCTATGTCGCTGATTCATCGCAGCTCATCTGGGACTTGCTGCCTGTTCCAAGATACATCTCCGATTGTCCCGACTCCGAGGGAAGCCAAGGATACCTTACTCTACGGGGCACAACTTCGAAAAACGAATACTGGACGCTTGACTTGGACAGCGGGCACACTTACCATTGCGCTGTTCAGTCCTACGGCACCTTGATTCGCGATCTATCTGGAATCGAAGGCCCCACAACCGTTTTCTATACATCCGAAAGAACTGACTGGGAAGCTCTGACTTATACGGGCGCCACGGCTCCTTCAAGCCCCCTGATCACAATCTGGCGTCAGGGCAATGATGTAATTCTCCGCTGGGACTCCATTCAGGATGCCATTCATTATCGTGTCTATCGCGCTGAGGAAGCAATCGGGCCATTTGAGCACATCGGCAATGTCGCCGCCCCTGACCATTCCTACATAGACTTGGCAGCCGTCTCGGCAAGGATAAGGCATTTCTACTATGTCACGGCGGACGGGGAATAGATGGGTTTTCTGTGAGGCAAATCTTGTGATAAAGAAAATCGCCGACTATCTCTCGGGGGTGAGAACCGAAATGGGCAAAGTGAGTTGGCCGACGCGGGCTGAGCTCGCCGAATCCACGCGCCTGGTCTTAGTTCTTTCACTCATTTTGGCCATCCTCATCTTCTTTGCCGACAGCATTCTCAGCCGCCTGATTGATCTTCTGATCTAAGAGTGGGGGAGCGATTCAAGCGTCACGGGGCACGAAGCCAGATCGCTCTTTTTCATCTTTTGAAGACCCCGAATGAATTCAAGGATTCTCGGTTGAGCATTTCGTATTCTTCTTTCTATGGTCAATAGTGGTTTCGTGATGGTTCAGGATGAACAGACATCGGAGCAGCAAGCAAACGGGGTCGCAGAGACCCCTGCGACGGATGAAAAGCGATGGTATGTCATCCATGTGTTCACCGGCCAGGAAGAGAAGATACGGAATTACCTGCTGGAGGAATCGAAGCGCCAAGGCTTAGAGAACAAGGTTGCGCAGGTGCTCATCCCGAAGGAAGAGGTGGTGGAGATGCGCGACGGGAAGAAGCGCACCAAGAGCCGTGTCTTCTTTCCGGGGTATCTGTTCGTGGAGATGATTCTGGATCGGGCCACCGAGCACCTGATTCTGAACACTCCTCAGGTCATTGATTTCGGTCGTCGAAACAAACCTCTACCTTTGACGAAGCGCGAAGTGGACCGGATCCTCGGGCGTTGCGAGCGCGCCGGCGGCCGTGAGGTAATCGAAATTCCTTTCAAGGCGGATGACACGATTCGCATTATTGATGGACCGTTCAAGGATTTCATTGGCGTTGTTCGCGAAATCAATATCGAAAAGCGAAAGGTGAAGGTAATGGTTTCCATCTTCGGGCGTTCGACACCGGTGGAGTTGGATTTCTTGCAGGTGTCAACGGATTTGGGAACCTAAACGAAAGTTCGTCGCCTCGCGATGCCGTCGCGTGGGCGGAATTGAGGACAAGATGGCGAAGAAGATCACGGGTTTCATCCGACTGCAGTTGGCGGGAGGCCAAGCGACGCCTGCCCCGCCGGTCGGGCCTGCGTTGGGGCAGAAGCAAGTCAACATCATGGATTTCTGCAAGCAATTCAACGCTCGGACGGAAAGGCAGAAGGGGATGATTATCCCTGTTGTTATCACGGTCTATCAGGATCGTTCCTTTACCTTTATCACGAAAACCCCTCCGGCCGCCATTCTGCTGAAGAAGGCGGCTGCCGTTGAAAAAGGTTCAGCGGTCCCGAATCGAGAAAAGGTGGCGAAGGTTTCGCGGGAGCAGGTGCGCGAAATCGCCGTTTTGAAAATGAAGGATCTCAATGCCTATGACGAACAGGCCGCCATGCGGATGGTCGAGGGCACTGCTCGGAGCATGGGAATCGTCGTTGAAGGATAGAAGTTGACCATGCGGGAGAACCGTTCGGGTTCGTTTGCACCGCCGTAACCGGAGGAATGCGTGAAACGGTCGAAAAGATACACGACAAACAGAGCCCTGATGGAGCGGGCCAAGGAGTACACTTTGGACGAGGCCGTTGGTCTGCTGAAGAAGGCGGCCAACGCCAAGTTTGATGAAGTCGTCGAATGTGCGATTCGGTTGGGAGTGGACCCGAAGAAGGCGGATCAGGTCGTCCGGGGAACGGTGACGCTCCCGGCGGGAACCGGTCGCAAGGTGCGCGTTCTTGTGATCACGAAGACTCAGCAGAATGAAGCCCAAGAGGCCGGGGCCGACTATGTCGGTTTTGAAGATTACATCGAGAAGATCAAAGAAGGCTGGCTGGATATGGATGTCATCGTGGCGACGCCCGAAGTCATGCCTCAGGTCGGCCGATTAGGCAAAATCCTGGGCGCCCGGGGCTTGATGCCCAATCCGAAGTCCGGGACGGTCACCCAAAATGTCAGCCAAACGATTCAAGAAATCAAGGCGGGGCGAGTCGAGTTCCGCGTGGACAAAGCGGGAATTATCCATTTGGGTCTGGGCAAGGCGAGTTTCACGCCGGATCAGATTAAGCAGAATATCGAAGAATTTCTTCGCACGATCGTTCGGTTGCGACCTGCAACGGCCAAGGGTCAGTACATTCGCAGCATTTATCTTTCATCCACGATGGGTCCCGGGATTCGCCTGAGTCCGACGGCGGCTGAATTCAAATGATTTCGGCTCGGATAGCATAGCGGTTCAATAGAATTCCTATGGGCAAAGCGGTCTATTCCCGCTTGCGGCATAGCAAAAAAAACTTATGGAAATTATGGAAACGACAAAGCGAGGTCGGGCGGAGCCTAAGCCGACGAAAGTCGAATCGGTGAAGAAATTGGCCGAGCAATTGGAGCGTGCCAAAGCGATTTACTTGACCGATTTCACGGGGTTGAATGTTGAACTCATGACCAGGCTGCGCCGTGAGTTTCATCAAGAAAAGGCCGAATATATCATCGGCAAAAAGACACTGACACGATTGGCGTTGCGGGATGCCGGTTACGGTGATCTTCTGGGGACGGTCGAAGGAGCGGTGGGGATTGCGATGGGTTTTGACGATCCTGCGGTGCCGGCTCGCATCATTGCCAAATTTGCCGAGGAAACCGAGAAGTTACCCGTCCGGATTGGAATTTTTGAAGGACGGCGGATTAGCCCCAAGGACATGGACGCAATCCGCAACCTCCCGACCCGCGCCGAAGTTTTGGCAACGATTGTGTATGTGATTGGAAGTCCGGTTCAAGATTTCGTTGGTGTCTTGGCCGGAGTTCTGCAGAATTTCCTGGGTGTGCTTGATGCCATCATCGAGCAGAAGAAAGCGGCGGAGGAGAGCGGATAGCACTCTCCGAATCGTGCGACTGCCGCTTGATCACGGAGTTCCCTCCGCGGCAGGCGAGGTTGATTGCTAAGAGACTATTGAGATTTGTTTGCTGAAATATCTGGAGGAAGAAGTGCAACAGATTATTGAAGCCATCGAGAAGATGAGTGTCATGGAGCTTGTCGAACTGAAAAAGGCTCTGGAAGAGAAGTTCGGCGTCAAAGCCATGGCTCCCATGATGATGGGTCCGATGCCCGCGGGTGGTGCGGCGGCTGCCGAGGCCAAGGCGGAAGAGAAGACCGAGTTCACGGTGGTTCTGAGTTCGGCCGGAGCCAAGAAGATTCAGGTCATCAAGGTGGTTCGTGAGCTGACCAGCTTGGGTTTGAAAGAAGCCAAGGATCTCGTCGAAAGTGCCCCGAAACCTGTGAAGGAGAATGTGTCCAAGGAAGAGGCCGAAAAAGTGAAGGCCAAACTCGAGGAACAAGGGGCAACGGTCGAGTTGAAGTAAGAACCGCTCATGGGGTTCTTCGCCAAGGGCTCGGGGAAGAATTCGGGAAATGGGTTGCCGGGTCGGAGGATTGGGATCTGGCAACCTTGCTTTTGAAAAAGGGGATAGTCCGGGCGAAAGTTCCCGGTCATCCGACAGTCGTTTTCGGCAAAGTTGTTCCTCGTTTAGGAGGTCGCCTTGCGTGATAATGGCAAAATGATTCAGCGCATTTCCTTCTCCAAAATCCAAGAGGCGTTGGAGATTCCGGATTTGCTGGATATTCAGTTGAAGAGCTTCGACGATTTTCTGCAAACGAAGATTCCGTCGAACAAGCGGGAGTCGAAGGGGTTGCAGGCGGTTTTTCTCAACATCTTTCCGATTATTGACAACCGCGAAGAGCACATCCTCGAGTTTGTGGAATATCAAGTCGAACCGCCGAAATACGGCGAAGATGAATCCCGTCAGCGCGGGGTCACCTACAGCGCGGCGCTGAAAGCGAAGTTGCGTCTCTCCTCTCGCGAGAATGCGGAGGCAGGCATCGGATTCGACAATACCATCGAAACGGATGTCTATCTGGGGAATCTCCCTCTGATGACCAGCGCGGGGACCTTCATCATTAACGGAGCCGAGCGGGTTATCGTATCCCAGCTTCATCGCAGCCCGGGAGTTTTCTTTGGCGAAGATGTGCATCCCAATGGAAAGAAAATCTTCTCGGCGCGCATTATTCCTTTCCGCGGCTCGTGGGTCGAATTCACGACCGATATCAACGATGTGCTCTATGTCTATATTGACCGGCGCAAGAAATTTCCGGCCACAACGCTCCTGCGCGCGCTCGGATACACGACGGATTTGGATATCCTTCGCCTGTTCGAGTTCACGGAAGAAGTGAATTTGGGACGCAAGGAGGTTCAGCGGGAATTCGGGCGATCCGTCGCCAGCGATATTATCAATCCGGAAACGGGCGAGGTTCTTCTGGCGAAGGGAGCCGAACTCACCGAGGAAAATGTCGCGGCGCTGCGAGAAGCGAAAATTCGCGTCGCTGAAGTCCTTCGTTTTCGGAAAAAGGATATCGCCTTCGAGATCATTCAGAACACGATGCGTCGGGACAAAGCCCGAACACCTGAAGCGGCCTTGGAGGTCATTTATCGAGAATTGCGCAGCGGCGATCCCCCTGATGTGGACACGGCCCGCAAGTTCCTTCATCGGCTTTTCTTCGATGAAAAGCGGTATGACCTCGGGACCGTGGGACGCTATCGCATCAATACGAAGTTGCAGCTTGAGGTGCCGCTGACGACAACGGTATTGACCGAACGGGACATCCTGAGCATCCTGAAGCATGTGCTCAAACTGCGTGCCGGCAAAGAGGTGACGGACGACGTTGACCACCTCGGAAATCGCAGGATTCGCACCGTCGGCGAGCAGCTTTCCAATCAGTTCAGCGTGGCCCTGTCGCGCATGGCGCGGACCATCAAAGAGCGCATGAATCTGCGTGATGCCGAAGCGATTACTCCCCAAGATTTGGTGAATGTCCGCACGATTTCGTCGGTCATCAATACCTTTTTTGGAACGAGCCAACTCTCGCAATTCTTGGATCAAGTGAATCCGCTGACGGAATTGACTCACAAACGCCGTCTGTCGGCGTTGGGTCCTGGAGGATTGACACGAGAACGAGCGGGATTTGAGGTGCGAGATGTCCATTACACTCATTATGGCCGCCTCTGCCCGATCGAAACGCCCGAAGGTCCCAATATTGGTTTGATCTCCTCCCTATGCACTTTTGCGAAGATCAACAATCTTGGCTTTGTCGAGACGCCCTATCGTCTGGTGAAAAATGGTCGAGTGACGTGCCAGATTCGATATCTGGCTGCGGATGACGAGGATCGTGTCGTCATTGCGCAGGCGAATGCTCCGGTGAATTCTCGCGGGGAGTTCCAGGACGACCGAATCAAATGCCGTATCCGGGGTGATTTTCCCGTGAAGTCCCCTGCGGACATTCATTACATGGATGTGGCCCCGTCACAAATCGTTTCCGTCGCGGCGGCTCTGATACCGTTTCTGGAGCACGATGATGCCAACCGTGCCCTCATGGGTTCCAACATGCAGCGGCAGGCCGTTCCACTTCTCCTTCCCCATGCGCCCTATGTCGGCACTGGCGTCGAGAGACGCGCCGCGGAAGACTCTCGGGCGTTGATTATTGCCCCGGACGATGGCATCATCGAGTATGTGGATGCGGATCAAATCGTGTTGCGCACTCTCCCCAGACCGGGAGGGAATGGGAAAGGGAGGAGCCGCGAAAGCGCGTCCGAGCTCTATGCCTTCCGGTTGAAGAAATTCGTTCGCACTAATCAGGACACCTGTATCAATCAGCGTCCGATCGTCTCGGACGGCGAGGAGGTCAAGCGGGGTCAGGTGCTTGCGGACGGGTGCGCCACCGAACATGGAGAACTTGCCTTGGGCCGCAATGTGCTGGTCGCTTTCATGCCTTGGCATGGCCACAACTTTGAGGACTCCATTATCGTCAGCGAACGCATTGTCTATGACGATGTCTTCACTTCGATTCATATCGAGGAATTGGAGCTCCAGGTGCGAGAGACCAAGCGGGGCGACGAGGAGCTGACTTGTGAGATTCCCAATGTCTCTGAAGATGCGATCAAAGACCTCGATGAGAGTGGTATTATTCGAGTAGGCGCTATCGTTCGACCGGGAGACATCTTGGTTGGGAAAGTGACGCCGAAGGGCGAAACGGACTTGACGCCCGAGGACAAACTTCTGCGAGCGATTTTCGGCGACAAGGCCGGAGATGTCAAGGATGCCTCCCTTCGCGCCCATACGGGCATGTACGGGATTGTCATCGGGACAAAGCTCTTCTCGCGCAAAAAGAAGGATCCGAAGACCAAGCGCGAGGAGCGCCGGGTCATTGACGAACTGGAGGAGGGATTTGGGAAGGAACATGGCGCGCAGAAGCGAGCTCTGGCCGACGAGTTGCACTCGATTTTGAAAGGATGCCATGCGACCGAAATCCGGGACCGCACCCTGATGCACATTCTGGTTCCGGAAGGAACCCTCTTTACTGAGGCTCTCCTTCGACAACTTGATCCGGATGAGGTTGAGAGCGGTTACCGCTGGACGGATGACGAGGCGATCAATGAAATGGTCGCCCAAGCTTTCGAGAAATACGAAGACCGTCTCTTCCAACTGCAGACCGAACTGAAGAATGAGAGATACCGTGTTCAGGTGGGCGACGAGCTGCCGTCGGGAATTGTCCAGCTTGCCAAGGTGTATGTGGCTCAGAAGCGGAAGCTCTCGGTGGGAGACAAAATGGCGGGCCGCCATGGGAACAAGGGAGTCGTTGGTCGGATCGTTCCCATCGAGAACATGCCGTTCATGGCGGACGGAACTCCGGTGGACATCATTCTGAATCCTTTGGGCGTGCCGTCTCGAATGAATCTTGGCCAAATTTACGAGACCGCACTGGGTTGGGTGGCGCACCAGCTCGGGGTCTACTTTTCCACGCCTGTTTTCGATGGTGCGACTCTCAGAGATGTAGAACAGTGGTTGGACAAGGCCGATTTGCCTCTCAATGGAAAGACCGTTCTCCGCGACGGTCGAACCGGCGAGTACTTCGACCAGGAAGTAACGGTGGGTCACATCTATATGATGAAGCTTTCTCACCTTGTGGACGACAAAATCCACGCCCGCTCTATCGGGCCTTACAGCTTGATCACACAACAGCCTTTGGGTGGCAAAGCTCAATTCGGGGGACAGCGATTTGGCGAGATGGAAGTCTGGGCGCTTGAAGCCTATGGCGCCGCGCACATTCTGCAAGAGATACTCACGGTGAAATCTGACGATGTCAATGGACGGGCTCGCACCTTTGAAGCCATTGTCAAAGGCGAGAACCTGCCCGTTCCCGGGATTCCGGAATCGTTCAATGTGCTCATTAACGAATTGCGTGGGTTGGGCATGGATGTCCAACTTGAGGAATAAGCCGGTTCATTCCACTGGTTCCCTTCACGAGGGAGAAAGACATGACGCCCTATTCAACGCCTGAAATGGAAGAAACAGGCAGCTTCACTCGAATCGCGATCAGCCTGGCTTCTCCGGATATGATTTTGAGTTGGTCGAAAGGCGAAGTGACCAAACCCGAGACCATCAACTACCGCTCCTACAAACCGGAAAAGGATGGCCTGTTTTGCGAGAAGATTTTTGGCCCCATCAAGGATTGGGAATGCCACTGCGGGAAATACCGGGGAATTCGCTACAAGGGCATTATTTGTGACCGTTGCGGAGTGGAGATTACCAAGAAGGATGTGCGCCGCCGGCGTATGGGCCATATTACTCTGGCCGTCCCGGTCGTTCACATCTGGTACTTCCGCAGTCTGCCTTCCAAAATCTCCTATGTCCTGAATATGGGGACGCGGGATTTGGAGAAAATTATCTACTACGAATCGTTTGCGGTAATCCACCCCGGAGCGTCCGGGTTGCGACGGAAGGATTTGCTCTCCGAAGGAGAGTACCTTCGCCTTCAGGAAGAACTCGGTGACCAAGAAAACCTGCCTCCCTCCGAGCGTTTCATCGCGAAGATGGGTGGCGATGCGATTCGCGATTTGCTGGCCACCGAAGATGTCGTGCGCCTGTGTGCCGATTTACGCGCCCAGATCAAGACGGAGACCTCGGTGCAGCGCAAGAATGACGCGATCAAGAAATTGCGAGTCGTTGAGGCCTTCAAAGATGATGGGACAGGCCGAATCAATCGTCCGGATTGGATGGTCATGGCGGTAATTCCCGTCGTTCCGCCCGATTTGCGCCCTCTGGTGCCTTTGGAAGGAGGACGGTTTGCCACTTCGGATCTGAACGACCTCTACCGACGGGTGATTATCCGCAATAATCGTCTGAAACGCCTCATGGAGATTCGCGCTCCGGAAGTTATCTTGCGGAATGAAAAGCGCATGCTGCAGGAAGCGGTGGACAGTCTTTTCGATAATGGCCGCCGTTCCGTCGCGGTGCGTTCGGATGGAAATCGTCCACTCAAGTCTCTTTCGGATAACCTTAAAGGCAAACAGGGGCGTTTTCGTCAGAATCTTCTGGGCAAGCGAGTGGACTATTCGGGTCGTTCCGTTATCGTGGTGGGGCCGGAGCTGGGCCTTCATGAATGCGGTTTGCCGAAGGACATGGCGGTTGAGCTCTTCAAGCCGTTTATCATCCGCAAGCTTATTGAGTACGAACACACGAAGACGGTAAAGTCAGCCAAGCGTTTGGTCGAGAGAAAAACCGACGAAGTCTGGGCAATTCTCGAAGAAATTATTCAGGATCATCCGGTGCTCCTTAACCGGGCGCCGACCCTCCACCGGTTGGGTATCCAAGCCTTCCAGCCGCTTCTAATTGAAGGCAAGGCGATTCGACTTCACCCCCTCGTTTGTGCGGCTTTCAACGCCGACTTCGACGGTGACCAGATGGCCACCCATATCCCTCTCTCGTACGAGGCTCAAGTGGAAGCGCGGCTGCTGATGATGGCCAATCAGAACCTCCTGCACCCGGCCCACGGCCGCCCGATTGCTGTGCCCTCGCAGGATATGGTTCTCGGTCTCTACTACTTGACCAAACGGCATCCGGGCGAACCCTATGAATGGAAATGCTTCTCGAACCCCGATGAAGTGATTGTTGCCTACAATGATAAGAAGATCGGGCTGCATACGCGTATTCATGTTCGGGTGGGCAAGAAGCTCGTCGAAACGACCGTCGGTCGCGTGATGTTCAATCGGATTCTGCCTCCAGCGATTCAGAAGGAGCGTTTCTTCAATGAAATGCTTGCCAAGAAGCGCATTGAAGAGATCATTTATTATTGCATCCAGAAAGTGGGCATGGCCGAAACTGCGGAGTTCCTGGACCGACTGAAGGAACTGGGATTCCATTATGCGACAATGGGCGGACTTTCGGTCGGTCTGGATGATGTCGAGATTCCGCACGAAAAAGACGAACTCATCGGCCAGGCTCAGGCGGAATCGGAGCAAGTCCAGCGCCAGTATGAAGAGGGAGTCATCACGGATGGCGAACGCTACAATAAAATCATTGATATTTGGACCCATACGACGGCCGAAGTGGCGGAAGTGATGTTCACGCGGCTGCGGCTATCTCGTGACGGATTCAATCCCATTTTCATGATGGCGGATTCCGGAGCCCGAGGATCCAAGGAACAGATTCGACAGCTCGCGGGCATGCGCGGTCTGATGGCGAAGCCGCAGAAGGCGATGACGGGCCAAAAAGGGGAGATTATTGAATCTCCGATTACGGCCAATTTCAAAGAGGGGCTCTCGGTTTTGGAGTATTTCATCTCAACGCACGGAGCCCGCAAAGGACTGGCCGATACGGCTCTGAAAACGGCCGATGCCGGTTACCTCACACGCCGCCTGGTGGATGTCGCCCAGGATGTGATCATTCGGGAATACGATTGCAAGACGCTGCGAGGCATATTCGTGGAAGCGATCAAAGAGGGAGAAGAGATCACCGAACAGCTCTATGAGCGTATCCTTGGCCGCGTCTTGGTCGAACCCGTTATTGACCCGGTCACCGGCGAGAAGCTTCTGGATGCCAATACCTTGGTGGACGAGAAGAGCGCGTCCATGGTCACTGGCGCGGGAGTGGAACGCGTCAGGATCCGGTCGGTCTTGACCTGTGAGACGGGGAATGGTGTGTGTGCGATGTGCTATGGAACGAATATGGCCAGCGGCCGGCTGGTGGACTTGGGAGAGGCCGTTGGGGTGATCGCCGCGCAATCCATCGGGGAACCCGGCACTCAGTTGACCTTGCGCACTTTCCATATCGGTGGAACGGCGGCGCGCATCGCGGCGGAATCCCGAGTGGAAACCCGGAGCGACGGGCGAGCCGACTTCGAGAATGTCGAATTCATCCGGCAGGAAGACGGCCACATGGTCTGTGTCCGCCGCAACGGGATTGTGAAAGTCGTGGACGACAACAACCGAATCGTGGCCAAATATAATGTTCCCTATGGCGCGAAGCTCTATGTTGGAGATAACCAAGTGGTCCAGAGAGGCGATATCCTTTTCGAGTGGGATCCGTATGCGGACAGTATTATTGTCGCCGCCGGGGGAACCGTTCACTTTGTGGATGTGAAGGATGACCAAACTTGCCATGAGCAAGTGGATGAAACGACCGGCATGAGACAGCGCGTTATCATCGAGTCGAAGAATCGCAAATTGAATCCCCATATTGTCATTCTTGACGATGGCGGCCGGAAGGCGGGGAGCTATATGCTTCCCGTGGGGGCGCATCTGCTGGTCAATGATGGCGACAAGGCTCGCGCAGGGGATGCGCTGGCGAAGATGCCGAAGGAAACCTCTCGAACGAAGGATATTACGGGTGGTTTGCCGCGCGTGACCGAGCTCTTTGAGGCCCGTCGTCCCAAAGAACCGGCGATTATCAGCGAGATTGAAGGAACGGTTCGTTTCGGTGCAGTGAAGCGCGGCGTCCGAGAAGTCCTTGTGACTTCCCTGGACGGAAAAACCGAGAAACGCTATGTGATTCCCTATGGAAAACACATCCTTGTCCATGACGGAGATCATATCCAGGCCGGTGAACGCTTGTCGGAAGGCTCGATTACTCCGCAGGATATTTTGGCGATCTTGGGCCCCGCGAAGGTGCAGGAATACCTGGTCAGGGAAATCCAGGATGTCTATCGTTTGCAGGGTGTGCGGATCAATGACAAGCACATTGAGGTCATCGTCCGACAAATGCTTCAGAAGGTTCGCATTGAAGATCCGGGCGACACGGCCTATTTGGAAGGGGATCATATGGACGGCTTGAGATTCATTCGGGAGAATGAAAAGATGTTGGGTCGTGTGGTGGTCGAGAGTCCCGGCGACACCACTTGGAGAGCGGGGCAGATCGTCGAAAGGGTTGAGTTCAATCGTGAGAATCGTCGGCTCCGCACAGCAGGGAAGACGGAAGCCCAGGCGCGACCGGCAAGGCCCGCCGTTTCCACGCCACTTCTGCTGGGTATTACGCAAGCCAGCCTTTCCACGGATAGCTTCATTTCGGCAGCGAGTTTCCAAGAAACCACGCGCGTCTTGACCGATGCGGCGATTGAAAAGCGAGTGGATCTACTCTCGGGCCTCAAAGAGAATGTCATCATGGGGCATCTGATCCCGGCGGGCACCGGTCTGCAACGGTACAAGAAACTGCGCGTTGTTCGACCTGCTGAGGAAGAGGAAGAACTCGCGAAGGATTGGAAAATCACGCCGCCCATTTTGGCCCCGTCCCTCTCGGATGAAGAGCTGTTCCTTCCCGACAAGTTAGGAGGGACCGGAACTTGATACAACATCGTTATTGCGGTGGATGTCTTGCGGTGGGGCTGATGAATCGCATCAGCCCCATTATCTTTGTCAGCCATTGCAAAAGGGCCCCTGCGCGATAATCTGAATGGTAAGGGGAGCGAAATAAGGTCATGTATTTCTGTTTCATTTTTTCCGACCGTATGAAGGACCATTCGCGCGAGTCCACCGAGCGCGTGCTCGGTGAGCGGTTTGCTCTCGACTTCGTATGTGCTCCGGATGAAGGTCCGTGGTATCCTCATCTTGCTTGGAAGAAGACGGATAGCACCTATCATTTCTTCGCCGGACG
>DYHQ01000062.1 GCA_020724065.1 Candidatus Puniceispirillum sp.
GTTCCAAACCTAAACCGCTCATTCTCAATGAAAAACATTAAGACAGCTGTGGTCATCAGACCCTCCCGCAATTAGAGCAAAACCACCGTAACCACGCCTCGCCCCATGTTGGCATAATCCCGCGCACTCGACCAAGGATAATCCTCTGCTCGGACCACAAGGCCTCGCCGAACAGGATTATTGTGAATGTACTCCACCTTCACTCGGGCCGCATTCGCACCGGGAACAGGGACATCATCATAACTTCGCGTCCACATTCCAGTCTTGACAAGCGCCGGAATCAAATGCCTGCGCGAGCTCCATTTCTTGAACTCAGTCATCATCCGAATGACGCTTTCGCCCTCCGTCGGCTGGAGCAAGAGCGCGTGCAGATGATCAGGCATCAGCACGTATCCGTAGCATTCAAGACTAAATTCCTGGCGATAGCTTTCAAAGAGTTCCAAGACAGCCGTGCACATGGCATCGTCACAGAACCAACGACCACGAATGGATGTGACCGTCGTAATGAAATGAATGCTACCTGCAAAGGTTAGAATTGAATGTCTGCGTCTCAATAGGAGATCCAGTTCCGGGCGGGTCTGATGACACCGCCTCGGCGAGCATTGGCAGTGCCGGGCGGGTGAGGGCGCCCGCCACGGCGAGAAGATACCGTTGTCGGGCCGATGACACCGCCTCGGCGAGAAAGACTACACTCCGCGCCGAGGAGGGTCATTAGACCCTCCCGTAAGTTAAGGCCTAAGTACCAGAGCAAATCTCCATTGTCACACAATCCGACACCGGACACACTTGCGCGCACAAGCCACAACCGACGCATTTTTCTTCCAAGACGCACGGGACTTGATCTTGGCCGCGATACTCGATAGCCATGTGGCCGCCGTCGCGACAGGCAAGATAGCAGACATTACACCGAATGCAGGTTTGTTCGTTGATACGGCTGCGCACTTTTTGGCGCGGCAGAGAATGGTGGTCGCGGATATTCGGCAAAGCGCGCCCGACAAGCTCGCCGACCTTGGCAAGGCCCACATCATCCAAGAGATGCGAGAGTCCTGAAGTGAAATCGTCAATGATTTGAAATCCGTAGTGCATCACAGCAGTGCAAAGTTGAACACATCCCGCCCCGACCGCCATCACTTCCGCCGCATCACGCCAATTCGAGATGCCACCGTTACCGCTTATAGAAAGGCTCGTGGCTTGGGCGATTTTCGCAACGGTGTAGAGCGTCAAGGGCTTTATCGCCGGGCCGGTGTAGCCTGAGAAAGTTGAATTGCCGCCGATGTTCGGCTCAGGCACGAAGGTCTGCAAGTTCACGCCCATCAGCGAAGGGAAAGAATTCGCAGCCGTCACTCCGTCGCATCCCGCTCTTTCAACTGCGCGCGCGATTTCGACGATGTCGGTCACCAGCGGCGTGATCTTGATGAGCACGGGGGTGGTGTCGGCGGCTTCTTTCACCCAGCGCGCGACGAGCTCGGTCGCTTCCACCGATTGTGCAAGCATTTTTCCCGGCTCTTCTCCCATCGAGCCTTGCGGACAAGAAAAACTGCATTCGATCAAGTCTGCCCCCGCTTTAAACAAAGATGACGCGAGGGTCTGCCACGCCTGCTTGCTTTGCCCCATAATCGAGGCCGCGATGAGTCTTCGTGGAAATTCCTTTTTCAGAATTTTCACTCGCGCAACGATTTCGTCTATGGGATAGATGCTAATGAGATCAATATTACCCATGCCCAAGAGACGATGGTCACCTGCGCGCCAGCCGGTCATCAGCGGATAGGTGAGCGAAACCGGCGTGCCCGGTATCGAAGTTGTCTTCAAGACCGCACCCGCCCATCCCATCTGCAAGCCATGCCGCACGATGTCCAGTTCATCGGTGGAGGGTGCTGCAGAAAGAATGAATGGATTTTCGAGCTCAAAATCGCAAAATGTAATGGACAAATCCCGCAGCGGATAAACCGACGGATACCGGTCGAAAGTCTCTTTTAGAATTGTATTCATGTCTTTCTCAAGAATTCCGCGATATGTTCGCCGATGCGCCGTCCTTCAGCGAAAGCAGCGACGATTGTCCCCTCGCCGTGCACCGCGTCTCCGCCAATGAAAACGCCGAGCACACTGCTCTCCCCTTTTTCATTGACAACAAAATGGTCTCCTCTCTCGCGCACAAGTTCGGCGAATAGAGCCGTTTCAACAATGGCTCCAACCGCAATGATAACATGATCCGCAGGCAAGCGAATTGGAGAATCATTTGTTGGAACCGGAGTCAGTCTGCCGGATTCGTCCACTGGGCCGAGTTCTTGGCGCTGCAAGTCAACAGCGATCACATGACCAGCCTCACCAACAATGCGAACTGGCACCTCTAAGAATCGGAAAACGGTGCCTCCGACAGTGATTTCGCGGACTTCCTCCGGCCATGCAGGCATGTCAATCTGGCGGCGGCGATACACTACGGTGACTTCACCGCCCGCCTCGAGAGCGACCAGCGCAGCCTCCATTGCCGTATTGCCGCCACCCACGACCACCACTCTCTTGTCCGTGAGGTTTGAGGGATTCTCCCGCGTTCGGCGAAGAAATGATGATGCGGATTCGACTCCCGTCATTTCTTCACCTTCAATTCCCAATCGCGCGGTCTTACCAAGCCCGACCGCGACGAAGACGGCATCGAATTTCTGCAAATCAGCAAGGTGATAAATTGGCTTTGAAGTGACGATTTTCAGGCGCTCAGCAAAGGCACGCAAATCGTCCTGCAATGTCTGTTCAACGCGAGCTCTTGGAATTTCCATAGAAGGAATGCCGCCGATTCGGGATTCCTTTTCAAAAACGGTGACATCGAATCCGAGTCGTGTCAGTGCCAAAGCGCACCCAAGACCCGCAGGTCCTGCGCCGACAACCGCCACTTGTGGTCCCAGCGCTCTGGGCCATTCAGGAAAGATTTTTGGAGGCACAGAAGATGTGACAAACCGATGCAGAGCGCGAATGTCAATCGGATTATCCAAGCGGCCTCGGGAACACTTGTAGCGGCAAAGCACATCTTCGGGACAAACCGCACCGCAAAGCGAGACAAAGGCATTTGCGCTGCGCAACCCTTCGGCCGCACTCGCCCAATTGGCGCTGCGAATCATGCGGATGAAACGGGGAACATGCACATTCGCGGGGCATGCGGCGATGCACGGCGCGTCAAAACACTGCAGGCACCGCCATGCTTCGGCCAGTGCCTGCGTTTTCGTGTAGACGGGCACCGAACTCATGGCGCTTTCGCTCTCCTTCGCGCGGCGGCATCTTGAATCGCTTCGACAATTTGCACATAGCCCGTGCAGCGGCAAAGATTTCCTGAAATGGCCGTGCGGATTTCTAATTCCGTTGGCTCGGGATTGCGCTGCAAGAGAAATTCAGCGGACATGAGCAATCCCGGCGTGCAGAAACCACAATGAACCGCGTCATGGTCGAGAAACGCTTCCTGCAAATCGGTGAGATTGTCGCCGTCGGCAAGGCTTTCGACGGTCAGCACATCAGCGCCGTCAACGGCAACAACGAGAACGAGACACGAGCAAACCGGATTCCCATCAAGCAGCACAGTGCACGCACCGCACTCGCCGATTTCGCAGCCGCATTTCGTGCCGGTCATTCCCAAATCATCCCGTAAAAAGAGCAGAAGCGTTCGGTCGGCGGGAATGACGCGCTCAATGCTTTCGCCATTTACGCGAAGTCGCACGGGCTGCTTATCACTTTCAGGAAGGGTCATAACTTGAAATGGAAGAATCTGTCTATTGCAGAGTGCAACCTTTGAGATTCAAAGACGAATTGCTGCGATAAATGCCATCACCTTCATGGCCGGCGGCATTGCCGATGATGGTGCAGGCGCCAAACGACAACGACGAATTGCTGCAGAAGGCTCCCCCGCCATACCATCCTGTTGAATTGCCCGCGATAGTGCAGTCAGCAAAAACGAGCGATGAACGACGGCCATAGACTCCACCACCGTAGAAACTCGTCGAATTGTCCGCTATCGTGCAATTTTGGAAAGTGAGTGCAGAAAGGCGCCCATAGACTCCACCGCCGCCATATTTCGCCTGATTACCCGAGATGATACAGTGAACAAAAGTCGGCGAGGAAAGCGCGCATAGAATGCCGCCGCCCCATTGAGCCGAATTGTGCCTGATAGCACAGTCGGCAAAAGTTGGGGACGAGTTGCGGCAATACAAACCTCCAGCTCGCCCTTTGGCATATTCAACGGAGCAATAGGCGAGTCGGCTACCGGAGCTGCTTGAGTCCATGAAGCGAAGCCCGGCCCAATGACGATGACGGGCGTGGATGTTCGTCGTGAAGAAAATGGAATCCTTTGCCGTGCCGTCGGCCAAGAGTGTTCCGCGGATTGTGAAAACGTTGGCTCTGGCAAAAAAGAAAGTCGTCCCCGGCAAGAGACGGAGAGTGTCATCGGTGCCGACCGTAATATTGCCAACGATTCGATACACTCCCGGCTCCAACATGCCCTTGAGTGAACCGGATAGGCGACGACCCGAGAGACGCAAAGCCATCGGCGCAAGCGTCGTGTCGGTCGCGTGAAGCTGAACTGAAGCTATGGCATCGCCAAAAGTGCCGTGGGTATATTCCACATCATAGAGTCCCGCCGTAAGGTCAAGATTGAAACGACCCGAGGGCTCGGTATAAACAGAATCCGCCGCGACGGAAGAGCCTGCCTCGACAAATTTGACCTTCGTTCCCGAGTGATCGCTCTCACTCTCGAGATAGCAGTAGCCATCCACCGTAAGAGCGAAGCCTGCTTGCGCACAAGCGAGCAGGAATAGGATTTTCAGATATGGCTTCATTTTTCTTGGAAACCCTGAATCCTTTTCTCTCTTTAGACCAACATCCCGGCGATGGTTGCGGTTTGCAGGCAAGCCAGACTGCCGCAGAACATCGCTCGCAAACCAAATTTCGCGAGCTCAGAACGGCGTTCCGGCGCAAGGGCTGAAATGCCGCCAATTTGAATCGCAATGGAAGAAAAATTGCAGAATCCACACAGGGCATAGGTGGCCAGCGTAATCGTGCGCTCGGAAAGGACTCCGGAGTGAATCATCTTTGACAGCTCAATGTAAGCCACGAATTCATTGACGGAGATTTGCGTGCCGATGAGATACCCAAAATCTTGCGCTTCCTTCCATGGTACGCCCACGACGAACGCAATCGGCGAGAAGATCACCGAAAAGATTTCGCGCAGGCTGGCGGGAAAATACATAAAACCCATATCGAAGAACTTGCCCGAAATCCATCCAAGAAGCGCATTGACCAGCGCGATGAGCGCAATGAAGGCCAGCAGCATGGCCCCGACATTCACCGCGAGCTTCAATCCGTCGCGGGCGCCCGCCGCCGCCGCATCAATGACATTCGACGCTTTGGGAATCTCCGGCATTTGCACACGCCCCGCGGTCAGCGGCTTGTCTCGTTCGGGAACCGCAATCTTGGCGAAAACGAGGGCGGCGGGAGCCGACATCACTGAGGCGGCCAGAAGATGATTGGCGGGAATTCCAATCAGAATGAAGCCCGCCATGACTCCTCCTGCAATCGTCGCAAAGCCTCCGGCCATCACTGCCATGAGTTCGCTTCGCGTGAGCGTCGCGAGAAAGGGACGCACAATCAGCGGGGCTTCCGTTTGGCCGACAAAAATGTTGGTTGCGCATGAAAGCGACTCGGCGCCGGAAGTGCCCATCGTTTTTGTCATCACCCACGCCATGGCGCGCACGATGCGCTGCATGATTCCCAGATGATAGCCGATGCTCATCGCGCTGCCCACGAAGATGATGGTCGGCAAAATGGCAAACGCAAATTGAGAACCGAAAGTCTCCCGGTATTTGTCCTTTACAATATTGCCAAACAAGAATTCGGAGCCTTCCTTGCTGAAACCGAGGAAGAGCGTAACGATTCTTCCCAGCCAGTCGAATGCCGCGCGACCCCACGGCGTCCACAGGATAATCACGGCCAAACTCATCTGAAGGCCGATGCCCCAGAGAACCACGCGCCACGGAAAATGCCTGCGGTCTGTCGAAAGGACGAGCCAACTGAGCGAGACGAGAATCGGCACACCAAGCAAAGATAAGAATCGTTCCATGAACTTAATCGCAGTGAAAATGGAGTTGCATTATTAGAGCGCTGGCTTTTTCGCCATCCTACTTGGTTTCCTTGGGCGGGCGACAGGTTTCGCCAATGCCCGAAGGAGTCATTCCTGAAGAGTCGGCTATCGCACTGATTGGACTCCATTCGCCCACCGTCTCGACATAGACTTTGACAGGCCCGTTTGAAGTCCACTTTTCGTTGGCGTTGTAGCCCCATCCAAGGTATTCGGATGCTCCGCCACCCTCGGTCGTGATTAAGAAGCGCGCTTCGACATGTCCAAAGTATTGCGCGACATCCGCCGGACTGTCTTTGTCGCCTCCCGATGGGTCAACGGGCACCCAACCGTAGCCCGGCAAGTAGCATTCACACCAGCGATGGAAAACATCATCAGTTGACGCATCATCGCCGCGAATGACCACAGAACCCACATAGCGAGTGGGCAATCCCGCCGCACGACACAGCGCGATGAAAACGAAACTGTATTCGCTGCACGAGCCGTTCCCTCGCTTCAGCACGGCGGGAGCGACATTCCAACCGCCCGCCAACTCATAGGCCATGTGGTCGCGGACATACTTGTAGATTTTGCGCATGAGCCAGTAGGGCCGCTTTTCATCCCCGACCGCTTCTTTGGCGGCTTGGACGATGATGGGATCGTGGAGGCAATACTTTTCTTCGTCCACCAGATATTCCTGGCGAATGTCTTTGTCAATGTCCTCCAGCGACCCGACCTTTTCAGGGAAGACGAACCAGCGGATATCCGATAGCTGCGCCGTCACAACCATTGTAATGCGCTGACGCTGAGCTTGGGGAGGATTCGTCAAACGATAATGCGCGATTTCCTGTTCCCACCGATCCTGAATCCACTCGGTCGGCTCGGGATTCAGAAGCACCTTCCCATGAATCTTCTGGCCAGGCCGATCTTCGGGTACGGCCAAAAAAGCATCAAATGTCTGCACTTCTCCTGGGCCATAATTGCGAAATTCATGCGTCAGCAGCAGCTTTTCAGACTTGGCATTGCCGAGCTTGAAGGGAACGCCGTCATCCACGGCAAGCTCGTAGAGCCGGTCATCCTGATAGTCCACATTCCACAACTTGCTATCTCGCCAAGCCAATCCGCGAGCGTACTTCCCGGGTGCGTCAAGGCTCAGAAGTACTTCGCCCTCGGTCGGCTCTATCATGTATATGCGATCTTGAACTCGATCAGCACACCATAAATACTTGCCGTCCCAAGTCAATCCTTGGGGTGAAGTGGATGGCGCGCGAAACGACACTATCGTCGTGCCGTCGTCGGTGGAGATTTTGGCGATCAGGTCTTCTTGGTCATCGGCCAGCCACAAAGAGTGGCCGTCCCAAGCCAATCCTTGAGGTTTCGCTGTTGGGGACGCGAAGCTTTTCACCGTGATTCCCGACTCTGTGTCGAGCTGCCAAATACGATTCTCTTCACCATCAATTCCCCAGAGGCATTCTCCATCCCACGCCAGCCCCAAGGGAATGAATCCGGGTGCGGGCAGAGAGTTTTTCACCTCACCGGATGCGGGACTGATTGCATAGAGGGAATCAGAGAGCCTGTCCGCCATCCACAGATAGTGACCGTCATAAGCAAGGCCCGTCGGGCAATCCCCAGGTGTGGGGAAGCTGCGCAGTGTATCGCCCGGCGTTGCCCATAGTGTGGGCAAGGCAAAAAGGGCAACGAGCGCAAGGCGAATGGCCAATTGAATGATGTTCATTGTCCCCTCCGAAAAGCAATGGGCACGGCACGCCATGCCCTCACGGTACTTCATAAATTCTTCATAATGGATTCGTGATCGAAACTACCATCTTTCCTCTTATCCTCATCACCTGCGGGTATGGCACGCCATGCCCCTACTTGAAAGGACTTTCACGATCCAGCTCCCATTGCGCAGGATTATTCACTATGTATTCACGCACCTGCATAAGGTCGCGGTCGTTTCGTATGACATGCTCATAATAGTTTCGCTGCCAAACCGGTTCGCCATGCGTCCCGCGGAGTTCATTGATACGACGACTCACCGACGATTTGAATGCGCCAACGACGGATGCAAGCGAACATGCCTCAGCATGCCCAAATGATCTCACCGTAGGGGCATGGCGGCCGTGCCCTCTTCTGAATCAACGAAAACGATAACTGCGTGAAAATGATTCGGCATCACGATGGCCGCATCGAGCACAAGATACGGACGCAATTGCCCAGTCCTCAGCCATTCCTCTTCCACCATCTCGCCCACTGCGTTCTTCACCATCATGCCTTCAACGATTTCCCCAAAGATACATTGCTTCTCGAGAGTGCAGATGGTGATGAAATATGCCGCGGAGCTTCGATAATCGAAGTGCTTCAGGCGAACAGAGCGGCGATTCCTCAGTCATCGTTCATAGCTACCGCCAGCGGGCACGGCACGCCATGCCCCTACGGCGTTTTGGGGAATGTCCAAAATGAATGCGTGCATCGAAACAGCCATCCTCCGCTGTGCGCTCAACCCCTGCAGGGACGGCAGGCCCTGCCCTCACGGCATTTCGTGTATGGTCATATCTCCAAAAATGGTCCGACTTCGTAGTGGGCAGTGAGATGAATCAATGGTTGCCCGTTGTCATCAAACGCTTGGGCGATCGTGTCGCGAGCCAAGCCGGGGTCATTGTTCTCGCGAGAGAGATGAGCCAAGACAACATGGCGCAGATCTTCGTGCCAAGCGTTTTTCAATGCATCGGCTGCTTGGCGATTGGACAGATGCCCATATCGCGATCGAATTCGTTGCTTCAGGTATTCGGGATAAGGTCCGTTTGCCAGCATCTCTTCATCATGGTTACTTTCCAGAACAATCACCTG
Source organism: Candidatus Puniceispirillum sp. (assembly GCA_020724065.1). Taxonomy (GTDB): domain Bacteria; phylum Electryoneota; class RPQS01; order RPQS01; family DYHQ01; genus DYHQ01. The sequence continues at coordinate 8,942 of DYHQ01000062.1, forward strand.
AGAGCCAGACAACGCTTTCTTGACTTCCTTGGTGACGCACCCCAAGTCGGTCGCGACTACCACACGCACTCCATCATGCTCAAAGAGAAAGCCTATGGGATCAGCGGCATCGTGTGGCACGCCAAAAAAGCGGACATCAAGGCCAGCGAAATGAGCTCCTTTGGGCGAAAGGCGGCGCACATCCACATTGTCGGGAAGCATCCACGCGAGCTCATCCGCTGTGCCGTTACTCGCGTACACTGGCAGATCGTACTTCCGCGTTAAGAGAGGTATCCCACGCAGATGATCTGAATGTTCGTGCGTGACGAGGATTCCCTCAATATCGGCGATGGACACACCCAGAGTCGTCAGAGAGCGGACAATGACTTGACCCGGGAGACCCGCGTCAATCAAAAGACGCGTGTCGCCTGCGCGAAGATAGATTGAGTTGCCCGAGCTCCCCGAACCAAGTGGACAGATTTGCATTGTATTTACGAAGGTGTTTCTTGAAACCGGCTGCCTCGCGCTTCGAGAGGAATTCCGCGAGCGCAGAGCGGACAATCATCGGGCGGATAGGTTTCAAGGGGCAATCTCATCAAAGCAAAGAAGGGAATATCGAGATGCGGTTCGCCGCGTTGAACAAGGCACGCCACCCCGACGACTTGCCCTCCTTCATCGCGAAGCAAGTTGATGAGTTCTTGAACCGATGCACCCGTGGTGAGCACATCCTCAACGACCAGTACGCGCGCCCCGCGGTCAATGCGAAAGCCACGGCGCAGCATCAATTGACCGGAGACGCGCTCCGCAAATAGAAAACAACATTGCAGAGCTTTCGCTACTTCGTGAGCTATCAAAGCTCCGCCCGTTGAAAGTCCAGCGACCAGAGCCACACTCTCGTCCTTGAATCCGGCGGCCATTTCTTGAGCCAGGCGTTCCGTCAGTCGAGGCTGCTCTAAAATCCGAAACTTCTCGATATATTTCCCGCTATGCCGCCCACTTGAAAGAAGGAAATGGCCTTCAAGGAGCGCTCCGCAATCGCGCAACAGAGTATGAGCTTCAGCATCATTCATGCAATCTCTTCCCGACATTTTTGGGCAGCTTGGCGTGCCGCTGCTGCAAAATCTCTCCCGGAGGAAGCATAGAGAATATGACGAGCCCAAACGAAAAGCGCACGGCCTTTCGGATTCTTGGCCAAGAGCGCTGTGGCTTCTCGCGCAGAACCTCCTTGCGCGCCCGACCCCGGAAGAAGCAACGGAAGCTCCGGCACAAGGCTCTGGAGATGCTCTAATGCTTCCAAGCGCGTCGTGCCGACCACAAGACCGACATTCCCGTGTCTATTCCAAGCTCTGGCTCGAAGAGCAACTTCCTCGAAGAGCGGGCGCTGAGGAGCCGGTAATTCTTGAAGTTCTTCCGCTCCGGGATTCGAGGTCGCGCAAAGGACAAAAACGCCGCGCGCCGGCTCATCCAGAAACGGAGCAAGCGATTGACCACCAAGATAGGGATTTACCGTGAGCGCATGGGCATGAATTCGACCGAAGACCGCTTTGGCATACTGCTCGTTTGTGCTGGGAATATCACCGAACTTGCCATCGGCGATGAGCAAAGTGTGCGCACGGAGAAGTTCATGCAAGCGTTCGAGCATCTCCCATCCTTCCGCGCCAAGCGCCCCAAAGAATGCCAAATTCGGTTTGAAGGCGGCGGCAAGGTCAGAAGTTGCATGGACGATTTCTTGAAGAAACAGCCAAACGCCTTTCGGTGACGCCGGAAGGTGAGTCGGGAGCTTGTCCTGCAAGGGATCAAGGCCGATGCACAGGGGCGAGCCCACCTTCGCGACGGCCTCATCCCATCGTTCTCCAAATGTCGTCATGGGTATTAAAACCACGGAAACATAATACCCAAAAAAAGGCAAAAGAGCAAGCCATTCCAAGGCCTTAGGGAACAACGGTGAGCCACCGTCAGCCAACACCGTGAGCGGAATTGCCACCATTTCTGTGGCCTCTCAGATTTTCTAAAACAAGATTCCCCTCGGCGAAGATTTCTCTTGACTTTTGGCGAAGGGTTGCTTATATTATGCTTTGAATTCGGATGGCTTTGATCGGTTGTGGGGAAAGGGGAAATCATCATAAGCGAATCTTTTGCCAAGCGGTTGAGTAGCGGCAAAGGGTTCGCTTTTGTTTATTGCTCAACTTCCATGGAAATCAAGATGATGAAGCGGTTTGCGTGGCTCCTGGCCTGTGCGCTGGTTGTCTTGTTTGTCGCGGAAAAGGCTGCGGCTCAACCCTGGACGGGGCCGTTCAATCCAACGGGTGATACGCTGATTGTTGATCCGGTCGCCATTGCCGACACGGAAGACAACATTCATCTGATTTTTAAATTGCATGTGGGCGATCTCATCATAGAGTATTTCCACATGAAGTATTCCCCCTACGGTGAGGTGCTAATTCCCCCGCACCAGCTAACCACCACCCATATATGGGGCGCGGATGTCTGCGGCATCTTTCTCCACGAGCCACCCTTTATTGACCTTGCTTTTTATCAGGTGGGCACCGGCATCAAGGCCCTGCGTTTCGACTACAATGGAATTCTGGTCGAACCCCCTTATACTCTATTGAGAACGCCGTCCACCGTTGAAGCAGTATTTGGTTGGACCGCGGCGCTGGATGCTGAGCTCCGCTACCATATTCTCTACTCGACGCATGAGTATTATTGGCCTACGGTCTTTTATGCGCGCACCTCGCGCCGAGGTGATCTGCAGATTGGACCGGATACAGTGGTCTCAATGCAACCATATTACCATGCCCGGATGTCAAGTGTCGTGAATAGCGCAAATCAGTTCTTAGCAGTCTGGTCGAATGTGGATGGGTGGGACCAGTATCTGCAAGCTGCGGTGGTTGATAGCGATGGCACGCTCCTCGCGCCGCCCTTCAATCCTATCCCTGACACGACGCATCTTCCAGGAGCAAGCGGGCGGTTGCGTATCAATCACCGAGACCAGGTTGTCATGCAATATGGAACCAATCCCCCTGGGCCGGACGACGCACGCATCGAACTATACAGTTTCGATTGTCTATTCAATGTAGTGGATTGCACGCGAGTATTTACTGACATACAGGGCGAAGCATCGGCGTGGGGGGACATTGACTTTGATGGCAACAACTATGACCGGATGCTGAATGTTTACGAGACCGCGGTATTGACAGAAGATGATCACTGGGAACGCCGCACATACACCAAAGCCTACGATTTTGACTTGAATCCTTTGGGTGGTCAGGATTCGTTGGATGTCTCGAGCATAGACTCTCAGGGGAATCTCAGCGTCTTGTGCGCCCCGGGTTTTGAGGCCGTATGGATGGACGCTTCACCTGTCGGCGATCCTTATGTTCGTCTTTTCAGTTGGCACCGGATTGTGAACGCTGACTGCCTCGCCGTCGGTGAGCCGCGGCCCATACAACCACTCCGCCTTACCACACCTTTGGTTTGGCCCAATCCAACCAATGGGGTCGTGCATTTGACATTTCCCAATCCTGTAGTTGGTCCTGTGGAATTTGCGATCTTCAACATATTAGGACAACGAATTTGTTCTCAAAAGCTACAGCTTCATTCGAATGTCTCAACAGTCTTGCTACCTGATTTCTTTTCTAGGCTATCATCTGGATGCTATTTCATCAGCTATAAGGCCGCCGAAAATGGCGGCATAGTACGGGTGACTCTTCAAAAATAGGAGGTGTGCTAT
>DYHQ01000063.1 GCA_020724065.1 Candidatus Puniceispirillum sp.
CGGGGGTTTGGATTCCCGCTTTCGCGGGAATGACAACCATCGCGTTCATCGTTTCTGCCGTAAATCGGCTAACTTCCAAATAAATAATTTTCAAGGATAAACATTGAGACAGCTGTGGTGTGTCTCCCGCCCGGCGAAATTCAATGTGCGAAACAGATGAGAAAAAAGACTTGATAACCGATGAAATGCCCTTTTTGTGATGGAGATGAAGACCGTGTCATTGATTCGAGACCGGCGAGGGAGGGTAGTGCGATTCGTCGTCGGCGGGAATGTTTGAAGTGCGGGCGGCGTTTCACGACTTATGAATTTGTCGAAGAAACCGGCATTTTCGTCTTGAAGAGTAATGGCTCGCGCGAGCCTTTTGACCGCATGAAAATAGTGAAAGGCATCCAAATCGCGTGCACGAAACGGCCTGTCTCGCTCGAGCAGATCGAAGAAATTGTCACGGGAGTGGAGGCGAAGGTCTTGGCGGTTGATGGCCATGAGGTATCTTCAAGTCAAATCGGAGAATGGGTTATGGAAGGGCTGCGCGGCACTGATGAGGTTGCCTATGTGCGCTTTGCTTCGGTGTACCGGCGCTATGACGATGTGGAGCAGTTTGTACGGGAGCTGCAATCCCTCGGCCATCCTGTGAGCAATTCTTCACAAAGTAATTGACTTTTTCTTCTCATTTCTATATACTGGGGTCATATTTGTCTTGAACTCCAGGCCGCCGTCTCGATGGAAACTGCCCTCTTTATTCTTCTTGCCCTTGGTTCAATCCTTTCCGCTCTGCTTGTCATCACGACTCCCTCTCCGATTGCCAGCGCACTCTATCTGGTTGTGACTTTTTTCTGCATTGCGGGATTGTATGTCCTTTTGGCGGCGCCGCTTCTCGCAGCCATCCAAATCATCGTTTATGCCGGAGCGGTTCTTGTTCTGGTCTTGTTCGTGATTATGCTTCTGAATTTGAAAAGGATTGAGGAGAAGATCTCCCGGGGTTGGAAATCGGCGGGAATCGTTGTGACCATCCTCCTTTTGGGGATCAGTTTCGCCGCCATTGCGGCCAGTACGGCGGTTCTGGTGCTGGGAACGACAGGTGCGCCTATGGGTTTTGGTAAAGTGGCCACGCTCGGCAGCCTGCTTTTCACACAGTATCTTTATCCTTTCGAGGTCGTGTCGGTTCTCTTGCTTCTTGCGATTGTGGGAGCGGTGGCGATTATTCGCAAACAAGGAAGCTCATGACGATTCAGCTTTCGCACTATCTGCTCTTGTCGGCGGTTCTCTTCAGCATTGGTGCCGCGGGAGTGCTGACACGCAAGAACCTCATCGTGATATTCATGGCCCTCGAATTGATGATGAACGCCGTCAATCTCAGCTTTGTCGCGGTTGCGCGATACATGGGAGATGCCGCCGGTCAGTTAATCGTATTCTTCGTGATCTGCGTGGCAGCCGCCGAAGTCGCCGTCGGTCTGGCGATTCTGATTGCACTTTGGAGACACAAAGGCTCGATGCACATTGATACGCTGGCAGCGATGAAGTGGTAGCGGAGTCGTGATGCCTCAGTTTGTTTTCCTCGTCATTTTGTTCCCTCTGCTTGGCGTTGTCGTTAACACCTTCCTCACGCGCCGCTGGAGCGAAACCGCTATCGGCTGGTTCAGTTCCGCTATGGTGGGAGCATCGTTCGCGGGTTCCGTGGCGACTTATGCGACGCTTCTCGGATTCGATGAATCAGCTCGCCACTTCCAGCAGGTTCTTTTCGATTGGATTCGCGTCGGCAGTTTTCACGCGCCGGCGACACTCTTGGTTGACCCGCTATCCTGTGTCATGATTCTTGTCGTCAGCGGCGTCTCCTTCCTCATTCATATCTACTCCATCGGTTACATGCACGGCGACCCGGGATTTCGCCGCTATTTCATCTTCCTGAATCTGTTTGTGTTTTTCATGTTGTTGCTCGTGCTCGGCAACAACTTTTTGTTGATGTTCATCGGCTGGGAAGGCGTCGGTCTCTGCTCGTACCTGCTCATCGGCTTCTGGTACGCCGATGAGGCAAAAGCAACCGCTGGCAAGAAGGCGTTTATCGTCAATCGGATTGGCGATTTCGGATTTCTGTTGGCGATCTTTTTGATATGGAGCGTCTTCGGCACAGTGCAGTTCCACGAGATTATTCCGCGCTTGGGCTCGTTTCCCATTGGCTCGAGCGTCATCACGGCTATCTGCCTTCTGCTCTTCGTCGGAGCGGTGGGCAAATCGGCGCAGTTTCCGCTCTATGTCTGGCTGCCCGACGCGATGGCAGGCCCCACACCGGTCTCGGCTCTGATTCACGCCGCGACAATGGTCACCGCCGGTGTTTACATGGTTGCCCGTACCAATTTCCTTTACTCGATGGCGCCGACCGCTTTGGAAGTTGTGGCGATTGTCGGAGGAGGAACGGCGATTTTTGCCGCCAGCATTGGATTGGTTCAGAATGACATCAAGAAGGTGCTCGCCTATTCGACGGTAAGTCAGCTCGGCTACATGTTCTTGGCCTGCGGCGTTGCGGCCTATGGCGTCGCCATTTTCCATCTGGTCACTCATGCGTTTTTCAAAGCGCTCCTTTTCTTGGGCTCGGGTAGCGTGATTCATGGGATGTCGGGAGAGCAGGATATTCGCAACATGGGCGGCCTCAAGGCGAAAATGCCGACAACCTATTGGACTTTCCTTGCAGGCACGCTCGCCATCGCGGGAATTCCGGGTCTCTCCGGCTTCTTCAGCAAAGACGAAATTCTGTGGAAGACTTTCAGCAGCGGGCATCACACCCTTTGGATTCTCGGAGTCGTCGGGGCGCTCTTCACGGCTTTCTACATGTTTCGATTGCTCTATCTCACTTTTCACGGGCAATTTCGCGGCTCCCGCTCTCAAGAGCACCACTTGCATGAATCTCCTTCCGTGATGACCGTTCCCCTCGTCATTTTGGCTGTGCTCGCCATTATCGGAGGATATATTGGTTTGACACCGGCTCTGGGAGGGACGAATCCCTTTGAACATTGGCTTCATCCTGTCGTCACTCAGGGCGCGCGAGCACATACTCTCCTTGGCGAGGCTTCGCATGAAGTTGGAGCCCTTGAATATCTTGTGATGCTCATCTCGGTGGTCGTGGCTCTGTTGGGAATCTGGATTGCCCGTTCAGGTTATCTGCGGCAAGCGTCGTGGCCGGGGAAGCTCTCGAAGGGAGCTGCCTACAACACGGTCTTGAACAAATACTATGTTGATCAAATTTACGACACAGTGATTTCGCAGCCCATCGTGAAAATCTCCGAAGTCATGGCGCAATGGTTCGATTTGGGAGTGATTGACGGTTTGGTCAATGGCGTGGCGGCATTCTTCGGTTGGGTTGCGGGCGGATTGCGGCGGGTGCAGACGGGTTTGGTTCAGAACTATGCCGTCCTCATGGCCGCGGGCATCCTGCTAATTTTGGCGACTCTTTTCTATCGAGTACTCTTCTGATGCTTCTGACTCTTAGCATATTCATTCCGACGGCAGCGGGACTGCTGATTCTGATGATTCCTCGCCGAATGGAGACTCTGCAGCGTTATGTGGCGTTGTCTGGCACGGCGGTTTCCTTCATCCTGACCGTTATCGTTTTCTTGAATTTCAACGGGAGCACTTCCAACTTTCAATTTGAAGAAAGCTGGATTTGGGTTTCCTCGCTCGGGATAACCTATCATCTGGGCGTTGACGGAATTTCTCTCTTTCTGATTCTGTTGACGACTTTCTTGACCTTTCTCTGCATCATCAGTTCCTGGGGTTCTGTCAAAGAGAGGATCAAAGAATATCACTTCTTTCTCCTGCTTCTGGAAACGGGCATGGTCGGCGTTTTCTGCGCCCTGGACTTCTTTCTTTTTTATGTTTTCTGGGAGCTGATGCTCGTTCCCATGTATTTTCTCATCGGGATTTGGGGCGGGCCAAGACGAGTTTATGCGGCGGTCAAGTTCTTTATCTATACGATGGCCGGCTCGGTATTGATGCTTGTGGGAATTCTCTATCTCTATTTCAACACGGTTGATCCAGTGACCGGCGGACGCACCTTCGATATTCTCCTCATCACGCGCCAGTGCCATTTCCCCTTGGGCATTCAGACCTGGCTCTTTCTCGCGTTCGGTTTCGCGTTCGCCATCAAAGTTCCGATGTTCCCCTTCCATACATGGCTCCCGGATGCTCATGTCGAGGCGCCGACCGCCGGTTCCGTTCTTCTGGCGGGCGTGTTGCTCAAAATGGGGACCTTCGGGTTCCTTCGCTTCTGCCTGCCGATGTTTCCCGAAGCCGCCATAAGATTCGTGCCCCTCATTTCAATCCTGGCGCTCATCGGGATTCTTTACGGTGCCTTGGTTTCTATGGTGCAGAAAGACATCAAGAAACTGGTCGCCTATTCGTCCGTGGCGCACTTGGGATTTGTCATGCTGGGGATGTTTGCGTTCAACCTGCAGGGTATGGCAGGCAGCCTTCTGCAGCAAATCAATCACGGACTCTCAACGGGCGCGCTCTTCTTACTCGTCGGGGTCGTCTATGACCGAAGGCATACCCGCCTCATTGAGGACTATGGCGGCATTGCGAAAGGAATGCCGCTGTATGCATCCCTTTTCATGATTGTCATGCTCTCTTCCATCGGCGTGCCGGGATTCAACGGCTTCGTGGGCGAGTTTCTCATTTTGCTGGGGACTTTCAAGGCGAACATTACCTATGGAGTCTTAGGGGCTGCGGGAGTCATTCTTGCCGCCGTCTATCTTCTGTGGATGTATCAGCGGGTCTTTCTTGGCAAGATTGTCCACCCGGAAAATGAGAAGCTCCACGATTGCACGGCGCGCGAGGCGTTTGTGCTGATTGCTTTGATTGTGTTTATCATTTGGATCGGCGTCTATCCCGAGCCATTTCTTTCACGAATGGAACCATCGCTGCAAGCTGTGCTTGACCGCATACAAGAAGTTAGCACAGCCGCTCCACTGGTTCCATAGGGAAAATTAGGATTACATAGAAGTTGTATTCTTCCACGGACATAATCGGCATCCTGCCCGAATTCCTGTTGGTCATCACGGCCATTTTGGTTTTGATTCTTGACCTTCTGGACAAACGCGGCGAGACAGCGGGAGTGGTGCCGCTCTCCCTTGTGGGATTCATTGGGGCCGGAATTGTCAGCGCGTTTCTTTGGGATCGCGGCGGTTACGCTTTTTACGACATGGTCGTGGCGGACAACTTCACGACCGTTTTTCGGGTTCTCTTGTGCTTCATTGGAGCGATCACCGTGCTGGTGTCGCCGGCCTATTTGCGATATCGAGACATTCGGTTAGGAGAGTATCATCCGCTGCTGATTATCGCCGTGTTTGGCATGATGGTGATGGTATCGGCGGCGGACCTTTTGCTCTTCTTCCTGGGTGTGGAGACGCTGAGCATCGCCCTGTATGTTCTCGCTTGTCTGGATCGCCGCGATTCTCGCTCGACAGAGGCCGCTCTGAAATATCTGATTTTGGGAGCGTTTTCGACCGCCTTTCTCCTTTATGGCGTCGCTCTGCTGTATGCGGTGACAGGTTTCACCTCCTATGCCGGAATCATGGAGAACCTGCGTGAAACTACGCCGGATCCGCTCGCCGTCGCCGGAATCGGATTTCTGCTCATCGGGTTTGCCTTCAAAGTGGCCGCCGTGCCTTTTCATTTCTGGTCGCCGGATGTTTATCAAGGAGCGCCCACACCGATTACCGCCTTCATGTCGGTCGGGCCCAAAGCAGCGGCCTTCGTGGCGTTGATTCGTGTTTTCGGTATCGCTCTCGATGGCACGGCCGATGTCTGGATGGATGCGCTCGCGATTGTTGCCGCTCTCACGATGACCCTCGGCAATGTGGTCGCGTTGCGTCAGCAGAATATCAAACGCATGTTGGCCTATTCATCCATCGCTCATGCCGGCTATCTGCTGGTCGGAATTGTGGCGGGCGGGCAGCGCGCCTTTGCCGCACTCAGCTTCTATCTGGTTGCGTATGCACTGATGAATTTGGGAGCTTTTACGGTTGCGATGCTTGTCAATCGGCGAGGAGACGGCGACTATCAATTAGAAGATTACAAAGGCGCGGGATTTGCCCATCCTCTTCTCGGGGCGACCATGGCGATCTTCATGTTCTCGCTGGCCGGAATCCCGCCCACAGCAGGCTTCTTCGGCAAGCTCTACCTCTTTTCGGCGGCGGTCGAAAAGGGCTATGTTCTGCTTGTCGTTATCGCTGTTTTGAACAGCGCTTTGGCTGCGTACTATTACTTGCGCATTCTCGGCTACATGTACATGGCGCGACCCGAGCGAGAATTGAAACCTGTGCCACGCTTAGGGGCCTACACTTTCACACTCATTCTGACCTCCGCTATCATTCTCTTCATCGGCGCACTCCCCGCAGGCATGTTGAACTTACTTTTCGCCGCCTTGCCATAGGTCCCCTTCAAATTCAGGCCCAACAAGCTGGGCGCTACGACCTCAGAAGATGAAAAACCCCAACCGAATGGCGGGGGCTTTATGCTCATGCTCTCAAGAAAAGGTATTCACTCGATTAGTGAAAAGAGAAGTCGGCGCAGCTCTTCGACGGAATGCACAATCCAATCTGGCTTCTCATCGGGATAGCGGGTGCGCTGATTTTTGTGCGTTCCTGTTTTGAACAGAATCGCTCTCATGCCCATCATTTTTGCAGGAACGATGTCGTTGTCCTGGCGGTCGCCAATCATCACGGCCTTCTCAGGATGGACGCCAAGGGAGCTGAGCGCCCGCTCAAAAAGGCGCGTATCCGGCTTCCAAAGATGAACATCATCGCTGCCATTGATCGTTTGGAAGCAATGTCGAATCCCGATTCTCTCCAACCGTTCTTCTAATCCGCGCCCTTGATTTGCCACAATTCCCATGGGAATCCGCGCGGCTAACTCGGAAAGCAGTTCACGGATTCCCGAGCGCAGTTCATCAGAATAGGGGCCGACCAAATCGCGGAACGCCCTTTTCATGGATTGATACATGTCTTCATCATCGGCACTCAATTGCCAAAGAGCGCAGCGGAAAGCGAAAGGCGCGTAGCTTTCGACAGCCGTTTCCATTGCCTTGCGTAATCTGTCTTGTTCGAGCGATTCGCCGGCGGCCGCATGGTAAGCCCCGCGCAGAGCCTGCATCCATTGCCCTGTCATCGTCTCTTCGTCAACGAGAGGGCCGCCCATGTCCCAGAGCAAGGCGCGAATTTCAGTCGGCGTTCTTGATTCGTCCAATCGCATCTCCAGCATTCCAGCGAACCGCCCCGTCCGCGTCTTTGAGGAGTCTTTCAAGAGCGGGCAGAGCATTGATGGCGTCAGCTCCGATTTGTCCCAAGGCCCAGGCCGCGGCTTCTCGCACTCTGATGTTCTCATCCTCCAGTGCCCGCGTCAGCGCTTCCACCGCTTCTTTGGCTCGTGGCCCAAGCCCTCCTAAAGCATACGCGGCATCGTGACGCACGGACTTTCTTGCATCCTGCAATCCGGCGATGAGCGTTTGTATGTTTTGACCGTCAGGCATCTATTTTCCTTTCAGCGTAGAATTTTTCACCCATAGTGATTTTCAAAAGCAGGCGGACATCACAAGGGGCTGAAGCCCCTTGTTGACTTGATCGCGAACAAGGGGTTTCAACCCCTTGACTTTCACACTCATGTCGAAGGACTTTCAAGAATCAGCATATTAGAAGGTCACCATCGCTTCAATGCGCACGCTCCGCTGGGCCTCGCCTCCCCAGTAGGTCACTCGGTGATCATAGACAATCGTCATATTCGGTGCAACACCAAGATAGATCTTCGTGCCGTAGATCGTGCCATCCGTTGTTGTCCGGAATAACCGCGTGACATTCGGTTGCATGTAGTAGCCCGCGACCTTGCGCACTTTCGGCACGAACGCCGGGGTGATGCCGGCTTCGCCGTAGATGGTCTTGCCGGCGGGATAGTCGGGGCCGTGCATGTCCACATACCAAGCGTTCAAATAGGCCAATGTGCCGATGTAGAGCATCATGTCAGCGTAGTGGCCGTTGGCCTTCGAAAGATTCTTCAGCCTTGATTCCTTCGGCACGAAAACGGTGTCGCCCACAAGGCGAACGCGCTCGATTTCATAGACGAAACTGAAATAGTCGCCCATGAATTTCTCATGGTAGTGTCGAAATTCATAGCCTAACTTCAACGGTCCAACTCCGAAGGTGAGTCCCGGAAAAGCTGTCCCCCACCCATAGTCGAGAATCTGAGCTGCTTGCGCATAGAGCCAAATCGAAAGAGGCCGCTTGCGCCATATCGGCAAACCCACATCTGCGCCGAGAATTGCGATCCCATCCCTCATTGATTTATAGCTTTTTCTTGGTGAGTAGATGTCCGGCAACAAGCCCCAGGCAATAAGCTGCCGGATTTCATCCTCGTCCAGCAGTGCCATAAGTTCGTCTCTCCGCTTGAAGTCATTCACGCCTCGGAACCAATCGAGACCATCCGGCACGCCATCATCGTCTGTATCGTGAATCCCGGCGTACTGATTCCCATCGTAGCCGACGCTCCCCCCGAAAGTCAATCCGGCGATGGGAGTGCGGTAAGAAAGGCGGCAGCCTAAGAGACCGGGCTCTCCAATCTCGCGGAAGTTGTTCAGCATCGCTTGCCAGCCCAGGCGTTTGTATTCCCCTTCTGTGTAAAGCCCGAGCCGCTTGACCGCGGGATACTCAATCGTATTGGAGTAGTGCCTCATGATGATGCCGTATCCGAGAGTCACGGCATCCAAAGCTCCCACGCGAACATAGAACGGATCACCCGGCAGGCCGTAGCGGAGGTAGTAGATCTTCTCCACATAATCAAAAGGCTCATCCCAATCTTCTTCACGCACCTTTCCGTTCTCGTCGAAGTAGAGCGTTAGGTCGAGTCCGACGCCGAATTTGCCCAGCGGAATATCGGGGCGCAGACTGAATTGTTGGTATGCTTTCCCATTGATAATCACCGTGCCAATCGCACCGTTCCATCGAATCCCGCCCGTCGGGCTGCCAACGCCCATCGGTGGCGGATCAAAGGCCGGATCATAAATGTCCTGAGCCGTCGCCAGCATTGACGAAAGGCTAAGAAGGAGGAAAATTTGAGCGAGGTGTCGCATAGGTCACTCCGCATTGACTCTGCCAAGTGAACTGCGGATTCGCAAACCGCTCGCCGTTGTGGCTCTCCAGAGCCGCAACGGCGAGCCTATAGCCGCTGCTATAATTTAGTATCATGGAAGCAAAAAGTCAATTGACCGAACCATTAAGTAAGTTGCAAGGTTTGTGCCTTCGATGCCATAGAGCGGCAGTGCCCTTGATTTCTATGGCTTTTGCGCGTATATTTATGAATGAGAAAGGATGGATTATGCCTATGAAATCTGTCTATTTAGATAATGCCGCTACAACTCAGCCGGCTCCCGAAGTCGTTGCTTCTATGACCGAAGTTCTGGAAACACACTGGGGAAATCCGTCGAGCATTCATGAAGTTGGCCGATGGGCGCGGGTGCGTGTGGAAGAGGCCCGTCAGCATGTGGCGACTCTCTTGGATTGTCGGCCCGAAGAAATCGTTTTCACCTCGGGTGGCACGGAGGCCGACAACCTGGCCATTCTTGGCGTTCTTGAACAGGGACAAGGGAAGAAGACGCATGTCATCACCGCGGCGACCGAGCATCATGCGATTCTCGACACGGTTCATTGGTGCCAAAACAACGGGTTTGACACGACGATTCTCTCTGTCGCTTCCGACGGACGCCTTGACCCGTCGGAAGTGAAAAAAGCGATACAGCCTGAAACCGCGCTCATCTCCCTGATGTTCGTCAACAATGAACTGGGTACGATTCATGACATCGCGGAAATCGGCAGAGTGGCGCGCGAGGCGGGAGTCGTTTTCCACACGGACGCCGTGCAAGCGTTCGGAATCATCCCGTTTTCCGTTGCCGACCTGAATGTGGATCTCGTGAGTATGTCGAGCCACAAGATCTATGGCCCGAAAGGCGTGGGCGCGCTCTATGTAAAAAAAGGCACGCGCCTCAATCCGCGAACACACGGAGGTTCACAGGAGCGCAATCTTCGCACCGGAACCGAAAATGTCCCGGGCATCATCGGTTTCGGAAACGCATGTCAGCTTTGCATGGAAAGATTAGAGTCTGCGCCGCCCGCAATTCAAGCGTTGCGAGATCGGTTGGAAAAAGAGATCCTCGAAACAATTGCCGATGTCTCCGTCAATGGCTCTCGCATGCATCGCTCTCCGGGCATCCTAAATTGTTCCTTCAAAGGTTGCGAAGGAGAAGCGCTGCTCGTGGGACTCGACATGCAAGGGATCTATGTATCCACCGGTTCAGCTTGCACCGCAGGCTCGACAGGGGCGTCTCATGTGCTCCGTGCTATTGGACTCAGCCTTGAGGTAGCGCAAGCTTCGTTGCGTTTCTCGTTTGGTCGCTACAACCAACCCGAAGATGTGGACAGGGTGATGGAAGTCCTGCCCAAGATTGTGCATCGGTTGCGGCGGATGTCTCCGGTTTAAGGCGGAAGCAACGGCGCATCTGTATCGCCGTGGCGGGTGTGTCACCCGCCCGGCCAAGTAGTGGGGCAGGCGAGACACCTGCCGCCGCAAAGAAGAAATGCTGTTCTCTATGATTCCTTCATCTCGACATAACAAAACTATCGTCGCCGTCGCGATGAGCGGGGGAGTGGATAGCTCCGTTGCGGCGGCGTTGCTCTTGGAAGCCGGCCATGATGTAGTCGGATTGACCATGCACCTCTGGTCAGATGAAGGAACAAGCAAAGCGCCCTGCTGTTCGTTCGGGGGTGAACGCGACGCGGCCGCTGTCGCTGCGCACCTCGGTTTTCCCCATTACACGGTGGACTTCTCGCACGAGTTTTTTGCGCTTGTCGTGAAGGATTTCATCGGCGAATATGTCCGAGGACATACACCGAATCCTTGTATCCGCTGCAACACCTTCATGAAATGGCAATTGCTTTGGGAGAAAGCACAGAAATTCGGCGCGGGTTACTTCGCGACCGGTCACTATGCCCGCATAGAGAAAAGCGCATCACGAATTCATCTTAGGCGGGCCGCCATTCGCCAAAAGGACCAGTCCTACGCTCTCTGGGGGATTTCTCAAGAACAACTGAATCGCACATTTCTCCCATTGGGCGAAATGAGCAAAGACGAAGTGCGAAAGAAAGCGGCTGCCCTTGGTTTGCCCAACGCGCAGCGCAACGAAAGCCAAGAAATCTGCTTTGTCTCCAATGACAATTATCGCGATTTTTTGAAAGAACACAACCCAGGAGTTCTGGAAGGAATTGGTTCAGGAGAGATCATCGGCCCGGGCGGAAAAGTGCTTGGCCACCACTTGGGCTTTCCGAACTACACCATCGGTCAACGCCGAGGTCTTGGCTTGACTTGGCCGCGACCACTCTATGTGCGACACATAGATGTTGCAACGAACCGGATTTTCGTGGATGAAGAAGAAGGCTGCTACGGGCATGCGATGCGAGTCGAGCAAGTGAATTGGGTATCTTGGGAGAAGCCTTCCGAGGCTTTTGAAGCCGAAGTGCAAATCCGCTACCGCGACCCGGGCAATCCGGCAAGAATTCTTCCGCAAGAGGACGGCTCGGTATCCGTTGAATTTCTGTCAGCCGCCTGGGCTATTACGCCGGGCCAATCCGCCGTTTTCTATCAAGGGGATCTCCTCATCGGAGGCGGTATCATCGTATCGGCAAAGACATGAGGTCATTGTGAGCGCCAACTCAAAACCTTTTCCACGCGTCACGGCAAAGACACTACTTGAGTACAAAGCCGAGGGCCGGAAGATTGTCTCCTTGACTGCTTATGATGCGATTTATGCGGCCATCGAAGAAGAGGCGGGAGTGGACCTTCTTCTCATTGGGGATTCCGCGGGCAATGTGATTGCGGGGCACACGACGACCATTCCCATGACTATGGACGCGATGCTTTTTCTGACACGCTGCGTCGCTCGCGGAAGCCGCAAAGCCATGATTGTGGCCGACATGCCCTTCGGGACTTTTCAGGTCTCGACCGAAGACACAGTTCTCAATGCGATTCGCTTCATGAAAGAAGGCGGCGCTCAAGGAGTCAAACTCGAAGGTGCGGGCTATCTTCTGGACACGATTCGGCGGCTTGTCGAGGTTGGCATTCCCGTGATGGGTCATGTGGGACTGACACCTCAAAAAGTGAATATCTATGGCGGTTTTCCTGTGCAGGGACAAACCGAGCGAGAAGCCGAACAAATCGAAGCCGATGCAAAAGCCCTTCAAGGTGCAGGCGTTTTCTCTCTTGTATTGGAAAAAATTCCGGCGAACTTGGCAGCAAAAATCACGAAGCAACTTTCGATTCCCACGATTGGCATCGGTTCGGGGCCGGATTGTGATGGGCAGATTTTGGTGAACTACGACCTCTTGGGTATGATAGAGAAATTCAAGCCCAAATTCGTCCGCCGCTATTTGGAGGGAGCTCGCCTGATTCGCGAAGCCGTCTCCAAGTGGGCCGACGATGTCCGCACCGGCCGCTACCCCACCTCGGAAGAAAGCTATTGATACGATCGCCGTGATGCGTGTGTCACCACAACTGTCTTAATGTTTTTCATTAGTTTTGAGGTACTTAGAAATCGAGTTGACAAGTT
>DYHQ01000064.1 GCA_020724065.1 Candidatus Puniceispirillum sp.
TCTTTTCCCCCCTGCTCGCGGGAGGGGGGGGGGATAGGGGGGGTCAATCAGGCAAACGCCAACTCTGAGATAGCATCTTGTTTGCGAAGGATGTCCTTCTTCCCCGCATCGCGTCGTAGCCGAATCAGGGCTCTTGCGCTTCAATTGAATATTTTGTAGATTTAGACGGATTGAATTTGTGAAGTTTCTTATGACCGATGAAGACCTTGTGGCGGCGGCTTGGCGCGCTCGGGATTTCGCTCAGGCTCCGTATTCCAAATTTCGAGTCGGGGCGGCGCTTCTCACCGAGAATGGCGAAGTGATTCGCAGCGGCAATGTGGAATCCAGCAGTTATGGACTTTCGATTTGCGCGGAGCGCGTCGCTCTCTTCTCTGCGTTGGCTGCAGGGCATCAGCAATTTACATGCTTGGCCATTGCGGCGGAAGGCCCCTTAGAACCGTATCCCTGCGGCGCATGCCTTCAGATTTTGAGTGACTACACGCAGGGCTTGGTGATTCTCCTCTCGCGAACGCCTTCGAAATTCACTGTCAAGACTTTGAAAGAACTACTCCCCTGTCCATTCGGGAACAAGCATCTTGAGTTCCCTCGTTCCTGATATTATCACGCGGTCGGCGGGTGAAAATGTCGGGATTCCGCAGCGGGATCCTTCGCGGCGGCTCATTGGAATTTGTGGCGGTTCCGGCTCCGGCAAAACGCTGGTCGCTCAGCAGATCGAGGAAACCCTCGGCGCAGACCGGGTGCTTGTCATCCAGCAAGACGGGTACTACCGCGATCTGTCTCATCTTCCTTTCGAGGAACGCGCCAAACAGAATTTCGACCACCCGGACGCATTTGATAATAAGCTTTTGGAGAAGCACCTGCGTGAGCTTTTGGCGGGATACAGCGTGACTCAACCGCTCTATGATTATGTCCATCATACCCGAGCTCAAGACTGCCGCACAATTGAATCGCGCCAAGTGATTCTTCTGGAAGGGATTCTGATTTTTGAGTCGGTGCGGCTACGCAGTTTGATGGACATCAAGGTTTATGTGGATGCGGATTCCGATATTCGTCTCTCGCGCCGCCTGCGCCGCGACATCCTCGAACGCAACCGGACGGTGGAATCCGTTTTAGATCAATACGAGCAATTCGTGAGGCCGATGCACCTTGAATTTGTCGAGCCCTACAAGCGCTACGCCGACATCATTATTCCGCAGGGCGGCATGAACAAAGTCGCGATTGATTTGCTCATCACCAAGGTTCGGTCACTATTGGAAAACTGAAGACTCGGCGATGTTTGATTTCCCTCGCAATACGGGTTGGATAGAAGTGATTTGCGGCCCGATGTTCTCGGGCAAGACGGAGGAACTTATCCGCCGGCTGCGGCGCGCGCAAATTGCCCGGCAGCGAGTGGCGATTTTCAAAGCGATCCTCGACACGCGCTACGACGCCGACCAATTGGTCTCACATTCTCAACAAACCATCCCCTCGATTTCCGTCAAGAGCGCTTGGGAAATTCTGAATCATGCCAAGCACGCGGATGTCTTCGGCGTGGATGAAGCTCAGTTCTTGGGCGTTGAACTGATAGAAGTTTCGGCGCAATTGGCCAATGATGGCAAGCGCATGATTATTGCCGGACTCGACACGGACTACCGGGGTCTACCTTTCGAACCGGTGCCGCAGCTTCTGGCCATTGCGGAGTATATTACGAAAACATTGGCGATTTGCGTGCAGTGCGGCAATCCGGCGAAATTCACGCAGCGTATTGTTGAGAGCGCCGACTTGATTCTGGTTGGAGCTGCAGACGCTTATGAGCCGCGATGTCGCCGCTGTTTCCGGCCACCGGAGCCGGTTTATTCATTGAAGAATCAACTCAGTCTCGGCGAAATCAAGAAATAGACTTTTATGTCGCGAACCTTTTCGCATAGCGGCTGGACTTTTGAATGGTCCGCCGCGGGGGTAGGCCCAACCGTCATTTTTCTGTCGCACTCTCCCTTGAAAGAAGAGGGAAACAGGTTGGCGCGGGCACTCGAAAAGGATTTCCTGGTTATGCGCCTAACAGCCGGCGGTCGCGCGAAGGCGAAGTTCGCTGAGACTGTTGAGGCTTTCTTTGAAGAACGGCAGCTTTGGCGAGTTCACTGGGTCGCTGCCAAAGATGCCGTGGACTTAGCCCGCGACCTTGCAGAACATCTGCCGCGCACCATCTGGAGCATGACCCTCGAAGGGGCGATGGGCAACCCAAAGGCCAAAACTATTGCCAACCTCGATCTCGATGCCGAAACCGCTCTCCGAGAAGAATTCGCCCGGGTTGACCCACCCTATCGCACCTCCGAGCATCCGCTCTAAATGATTGCCTCATTCCAAATTCCAGTTTTTGGCTCGCCGTCGGGGGTCTCCTGACCCACGATGGCGCCATTGCGGCTATAGAGAGCCACAATGGCGTTCAAGGTGCACACGAGACTATCTTAGCACATACCTGATCATGAATGAGGTCTTGACCAAGCTGGCGCGACTTTTTCCGCAGCGGCCTCAAACGGCTCTGATTTTAGGCTCAGGCCTCGGCGATTTTGCCACAAGATTGCATGAGGCCTCGTCTATTTCGACGACTGAATTAGAAGGCTATCCGCAGTCCACGGTGCCAGGGCATGCCGGAAGGATTGTCATGGGGAGAGTCAACCGAATGGCAGTCCTGTGTTTTCAAGGACGCATCCATCTTTACGAAGGATACACGCCCGATGAGGTCACCTTGCCTGTGCGCATCGCTCATGGCCTTGGATGCCGGATACTCATGGTCACCAACGCCGCCGGAGGCATAGACCCTCAGCTTGCGCCCGGCGATTTCATGCTGATTGAAGACCATATCAATGTGCAGTTCCGCAATCCGCTGCGCCATCGTGACCTGAAGACGGAAGAGCGGTTCATTGACATGTCAGAACCTTATGATGTTGAGCTCAGGCATTTGGCGTCTCAGGCTGCCCGCGAACAGGGCATTCCCCTAAGAGCTGGTGTGCTGGGCGCGCTCCTCGGGCCGAGCTATGAGACACCGGCGGAAGTGCGGATGATGGCGCGCTTGGGAGCCTCGGCGGCGTGCATGTCCACAGTCCCCGAAGTGATTCTTGCGCGGGCGTTGGGGTTGCGCGTGCTCGCCATTTCCTGTATCACCAACCGCGCAGCAGGGACTTCCCCCACGCCTCTGGAGCACGCTGAGGTGCAAGCGGTCGCCGCTCAGGTGGGTCAGCAGTTTGGGACTCTGCTGACGGCGATCTTGGTGAAGGTGAGCGAATCGCTCGCACATTAGTGTCCTTTCTCGAAAGGTAATCTCGCCGAGGCGGATCCCCTGATCCGCCCGGAATCTGCAATCCACGCAGGGCGAATTGGGAAATTCGCCGCCGCGATGAACGGCGTTCAATGCAATGGCCATGAACATCTCTTGCCTCTTGTTGCTTCTACTCCTTTGCGACCTTGCGAGGGCGCAGCTCCCGTATCGCGAGGGGGATTGGACATCTTATCTCGACTTTCGTCAAGTTGCGGCGCTTGATTGCGGGCGTCGCTACTTGTTCGCCGCCTCGAAGGGCGGCGTTCTTCTGTATGACCTGACTCGAAAGCGCTGGGATGACCCCCAAGTCATTGGCTATTCGATTAACGAAGCGATTCCTATCGTGGGTGCGGTCGAGCTAATCTATGATGAAGAAACAAATTACTTGTGGGTTTGTACGCAGCAGGAAGTGCTGCAATGGGATGTGGCGGCTCGTCGCTGGAGACGAGAAGCTCGCGCCCTTTGGTTTTCCGACGAACGCGTCGTCAATATGGGAATCGGGAGAGACAGCATTTACATCGAAGTCATTCCGGGTCCGATTTATGCGCAGCTCTTTGTCCTTGGAAGCCCGTTGCCACAACAAGGCTGGCAGCAATATATGCGGCGTTTTGGCGGCGACCGCCGTTTCGGGGGATTCCGTCCCGACTTTTCGGATCCAAGCACAAATGGTCAAATCCGCTGGCGTGGTTTGCGCAGCAAAGTCCCTCTCGCAACAGAACAGCTCCTTGGTCGAATTGGCATGGGACCGGCGAATTTCCCCGACTTGACCCTTCCGGATGGAGGGATGTTTCTTCCGGTGGGCGAAGTACAGGACAAGTTTCTGCGCCCCTTTCTTATCACGGACTGGCTCATAGACCCGTGGGGCACTTTCTGGTTCTCAACTTGGGGGGCAGGAATCGGCAGCGCGGACTTGCGCAGCCGGTTCGCTGAAATGTATGCTTTGGGCCCAGCCGGAAATCATATCAAGGCCGTCTTGCTTGATGAGCAGGATGTTTGGATGGGAGGTGAGAATGAAGCCCCCCTCTTGGGAATTACCCGCTGTTCAAGGGATTTTCGGAAATGGCGGTTCTTTGAACCGCGCGCCGAGTCTCAGATTCTCTCGACCATCCTATACGATTTTGAAGAAACGAGCGATATTGTTTGGGCTGCAACGGAAGAAGGTCTGTTGGCGTTCAAAAGGAGGAGGGCCGACTGGCTCCGCATCGGTCTGAAGGATGGGCTTTGGAGCGACCGGGTTCGAGCACTTGCGGCAAACGATTCTCAGCTTTGGGTGGGAACGGACCGAGGATTGAACCTCATTTCATTGCCGGGGATGACCGTTTGGCGACACGACCAGTTAAATCTGAGGGATCTTGGCATCCTGCGATTGCGGCTTCAGGGAGATACCCTATACATCGGCACACCGAACGGACTCTTTCGAGGCTCAATTAGGAATCGGGTGTTCGACTACTGTCCGTTGGATCCGGGCTTGCTTGCGGCACCGATTCGGGACATCTCGGTCACTGGCGACGAAGTCTGGCTGGTGACTCCTCACGGGATTCAACTCTACAACAGCGCCTCCGGCAAAACGCGTTCGTGGGACGCTGCCGTCTATTTGAGAGGGGAGCAGCCAACCTGCATTCTGGCAACCTCGCCCGCCGTTTGGGTCGGAACCGGAGATGGATTTTGGCGTTGGCGGCGTGAGCGCAATGAATGGATTGACTATACGATGGATGACGGCTTGGCGGATGGTGAAGTGGAGATCATTCGAGAGGATGGCGACTATTTGCTCATCGGAACGGCAAATGGCTTGTCTCGATTCCTCTGGAATGACCCACGGCGATTGAAATAGCAAGGGAGCAGTCTCTGTTTTATGAGAATGTGTGAGCGGTGTAACGAGCGGCCTGCATCCGTTGAATTCGTTCAAATCATTGGGAATGTTCGCCGCCAGACTTATCTGTGCCGAGATTGCGCTTTAGAGCATACGGTCGAGGGGCCGATCGAGACTCTGCGGGCTTTCGCTCAGCAGGTTTTGCAGCAATGGCTCGCTGCGGCACAGAAGCAGGAGGAACCGCTGGCGATTCCGGAGGTGCCTTGTCGGGAATGCGGAACGACCTTCCAGAAATTCCTTGAATCGGGTCTCTTGGGTTGCCCGGTTTGCTACACTGAATTCCATGACGCTCTGAAGCCGGTTTTGCGCAGGCTTCACGGCGTCACGCGCGTCAAGGTGGGCGAAGGCGAGAAGGAACGTGAGCAGCCCGCTATCAACCGCGCAGAATTGCAGGCCGAGCTCCACCGAGCCCTCGCCGATGAAAACTATGAACTTGCCGCAAAAATCCGCGACAAACTGAAGCAAATCGAATGAGAGCGCCTCCACGAAAATCCGTGCGCAGCAAGCATTCGAGAGAGAAGCCCTATCGGGCTACGGTGCTCTCCTTGCTTCCGCGTTTTCCCGAGTGGCTGGCGGGAAAGGAACTTGAGAGTGCGATCATTCTCACGACGCGTCTGCGCTTCGCCCGGAATCTGGTTGGCGAGCGCTTTCCTCATCGGCAGAGCAAGGCCGCTCGTTCAAAGGTCATCACCAAGATAAGGCAGTCATGGGAGACATTTTCCAACACGGTGAAGTTCGTAGCATTGGATGAAATCCCAGCCTTGGAGGCAGGGCTCTTAGTCGAGCGTCGGCTCATCAGTCCGCAGATGGCTCAGGACACGCGCCCGAGGGGTGTTTTTCTTTGGAAAGAGCAGGACATCTCTCTCATGGTCTGCGAAGAGGATCATTTGCGACTGGCCGCTATTCTGCCCGGATTGCAGCCGCGCAAGGCGTACAACCTCCTCAAACCGATTGAGGAAGAATTGGAACGAAGGTTGCCGGTCGCCTATGATTCCGAGCAGGGTTACTTGACAAGCTGCCCGGCAAATTTGGGCGAGGCCATCCGAATCTCCTTCTTCTGCCATTTGCCCGGTCTGGCCTTGACGGGCGAGATGGAAGGACTTGTGCACGCGGTTTCAGATGCGGGTGTGACCGTTCGCGGCTTTTGGGGAGAAGGATCTGAAATTTTGGGAAATATCTTCCAATTCACGGACGGCCCAAGCCTTTCACTAAAATCTGAAGAATGTCTCCTAAGAATGGAGACCCTCGGCGGGCAAATTGTCGAGCGGGAGGCAATGGCTCGCATCAAATTGCAGGGCAAGCCGTCCATTGCCTTGCAAGACAAAATTGCGCGTGGATTGGCAATTCTCCGGGCGTGCCGGATGCTCGAAGCGCAGGAAAGCCTTGCGCTGTTCTCGGCGATGCGACTGGGTGTGGATCTTGGGTGGATTGAGGGGATAGACCACCGCACGATTTCGCTGCTAACGCTTGAGACAGGCCCTGCTTTTCTGACACTTTCCCTGGGGGGAAAGGCGGAGGCAAGCGAGCTCCAGACCTTGCGGGCGCACAAGGTGCGCAAACCTTTCGCTAAAGCAAGTTTCCATGCGTAAGCAACTTCTGCGGTCAGCGGTTCCACGCCTTCGGACGACGGCAGAGTTTTTGCGGAATGATTCCCTTGCAGAGAATCCAAAGGGCGTGGCATCACGAGTTGCATCTCAAATTTCTCTTTTGTAAATTTTAATAGGATAGGATGACTGAGTAGGGTTGTTTCACCGTGGTGCGTGGCGAGCTTTGATGAGGACCTCGCTGCGCGCGATTCTGATTGAGGAAACGATGCAAAACAAATTTTCGTTGCGCGTTCAACAGGTTATCCAATATTCCCGCGAAGAGGCCCTTCGCCTGGGGCATGATTATATCGGTACGGAACATCTCTTGTTGGGCATCATTCGGCTGGGAGACGGGCTGGCGGTGCAGATCCTTCAGAACTTGGGCTGCGACCTCGATGAAGTTCGCGAAGCCATTGAGGAGATGGTGGAGACCGCGAAGGGAGCGATGAAGATTGGCAACATCCCGTTTACGAAGCGCGCTGAAAAAGTGTTGAAAACCTCGTATTTGGAGGGGAAGAATTATTCATCCGACATCATCGGAACAGAGCACCTGCTTCTGGCCCTTCTAAAAGAAGAAGACTCGATGGCGGTGAATGTGCTGCACGGCTTCAACGCCACTTATGACAGCGTCAAAGCCGAGCTCGACAATATTCTTCGAGGATCCGGCCAAACCCAACCCCAAACCCCCAAAGAGAAATCAAAGACTCCGAATCTGGACCATTTTTCACGAGACCTGACGCAGCTTGCTCGCGAAGGAAAATTGGATCCGATTGTCGGCCGCGATAAGGAGATTGAGCGCGTGGCGCAAATTCTCTCGCGACGCAAGAAGAATAATCCTGCTTTGATTGGAGAGCCCGGAGTCGGCAAGACAGCGATTGCCGAAGGGCTGGCCATGCGTATCGTGAATCAGCAGGTTTCGCCAATCCTCTTCGGCAAGCGCGTGGTCGCCCTTGACTTGGGTGCGGTCGTCGCCGGAACCAAATACCGAGGCCAGTTCGAGGAGCGCATCAAAGCGATCATGCAGGAAATCGAGAAAAGCTCGAACATTATTCTTTTCCTTGATGAGCTGCATACCATCGTGGGGGCAGGTTCCGCTTCGGGGTCCCTTGATGCGTCGAACATGTTCAAGCCGGCCCTGGCGCGCGGAGAGCTTCAATGCATTGGCGCAACGACAATGAATGAATATCGCCAATCTATCGAGAAAGACGGGGCGCTTGAACGGCGTTTCCAAAAAGTCGTTGTGGACCCGCCGAGCGTCGAGGAAACGATGGCGATTCTGATGGGACTGAAGCCTCGATACGAGGAACATCACGGCGTGAAATATTCGGATGAAGCGATCCGCGCCGCCGCCCTGCTTTCCGACCGCTATATTACCGACCGCTACCTTCCCGACAAGGCCATTGATGTCATAGACGAAACCGGTTCGTGCGTGCGCATCTCACATATCGTTGTCCCGGAGCGTATTCTGGAGCTTGAGCGTAGTTTGGAAGCGGTGAAGCGAGAAAAGGATGAGCTGGTCAAAGGGCAGGAATATGAAAGAGCGGCGTTGCTGCGCGACAAAAAGAGTCGGATCGAGACTCTGCTGCAACAGGAAAAAGAGAAATGGCAGAGCAGTGAGGCACGGCCGGTCTTGACGGTATCCGACGACGACATCGCCGCGACGGTGGCTCGGATGACCGGCATTCCCGTCTCAAAAGTCGCGCTGTCCGAGCAGCAACGATTGCTCAAGATCACCGATTCGCTGCGAGAGCAAATCGTCGGGCAAGAGGAAGCACTGGACACGATTGCGAAGTCTCTGCGGCGTGCCCGGTCGGGTTTGAAGAATCCACGCCGACCGATTGGTTCATTCCTTTTCCTGGGGCCTACCGGCGTCGGAAAAACCGAGCTGGCTCGGGTCTTGGCCGAATATCTCTTTGAGGATCCCGCGGCACTTGTTCGGATTGACATGAGCGAGTACATGGAGAAATTCAATGTCTCGCGTCTGATCGGTGCTCCTCCCGGTTATGTGGGATACGATGAAGGTGGCCAACTGACCGAAAGGGTGCGGCGCAAACCTTATAGCGTCGTTCTGCTTGACGAAATCGAGAAGGCGCACCCCGATGTGTTCAATATTCTATTGCAGGTGTTGGATGCAGGAGAGTTGACGGACGGCTCCGGTCGGAAGGTTAATTTCTGCAATACGATTCTTATCATGACCTCCAACCTCGGAACGCGCGAGGCACAGAAGGCGGTGCAGTTCGGATTTACGGGTTCGGAGACAGTGGATTATCAGAAAATGGCCGGAAAAATGATGGAAGAACTTAAGAACACCTTCCGTCCCGAATTCCTGAACCGGCTGGATGAGGTGATCGTTTTCCACATGCTGGAGCGAGAGCACATCCAGCAGATTCTGAACATTTATGTCGAAGAAATCAACCAGCGGATGACGGAGCGTCACTTCAAGGTCGTCTTGACCTCGAAGGCCCGTGATTTCCTCATCGAAAAGGGATATAAGCCGGATGTGGGCGCGCGCCTTCTGCGCCGCACGGTGGAGCGATACCTCGAAGACCCTCTGGCGGAAGAAATTCTGAAAGAGCGCTTCAATCCGGGGGCGACCATCCAAGTCATCTGCAAGAACGGCGAATTGGCCTTCCGCGAACTCCGCGAAAAAGTGCCCCTCGATGACGAATCGTGAGGATGCCGCTAATCCCATCCCCATCCGCCCGAAATAACGCTGAGATGCGTTCTTGTATGAACAGTTGAAGCAAATTCTGTCGGAATTGCGCGCGCGCCTGACGGAGCTCTATGGTGACCGCCTCGAGCGCCTGATTTTGTACGGTTCCCATGCACGCGGCGATGCGGAAGCTGAATCGGACATTGATGTGCTCGTCGTGCTGAAGGGGACGGTTCAGCGGTGGGAAGAAAGCCGCCGCACAAGCGAGATAAGGGCGGATATTTCCCTGCGCAACAATATCGTGGTCTCCTGCATGTATGTCTCGGCGGATGACTACCAAAAGGATGATGAACCCCTACTCGAGAGCGTGCGTCGCGAAGGCGTTGCCGTATGACGGACAAACAGCGCAAGCTCATCGAGAAAGCGAAACGCAGCGCGGTTGCAGCCGAGATGCTGATGCGCGCGAACGACACCGACTTTGCGGTCTCGAGGGCGTATTATGCGATGTTCTACACAGCGGAGGCCCTTCTGCTTGAGAAGGGACTTACCTTCTCCAAGCACTCTGCGGTTGTTGCGTCCTTCGGGCAGCATTTTGCCGCCACTGGCGAAGTCCCCGCGGAGTACCATCGTTATCTCATGGACGCGCAGGAAGATCGCAACGCGAGCGACTACCTGACAGAAGATAGAATCCCTATGGAAAGATCGCAAGAGCACATTGCGCGTGCTCGGATGTTCATTGCCGCCATAGAGAGAATGCTGCTGCAGAGATCGTAGAGGCACAGAATCGATTTTCTTATTATTGGGAATACAAAGAAGTGCACTGTAAGTTTGGTGGACTGACCGTGAGGATTTTCGATAAGGAGCCGAAATCACGATGAAAACCATGTACACGATGTATGAGTCCCCTTTGGGGATGATTCGAATGCTGGCGAACAGTGATGGACTTCTGCGGCTGGAGTTCGAGGATGAAAAGAAATCGCTGCTATTCTATGGGGCGAAGTTTGCTCGCAATGATTTTGAGCCGTTCACAAAGGAATTGAATGCCTATTTTGCGGGGGAATTGCAGGAATTCACCGTTCCGGTGGTGTTGGAAGGGTCGGCATTTCAGCAGCGGGTTTGGGAGGCGCTCCAACAGATTCCCTATGGCCAGACATGCCGTTACTTGGACATTGCCACGGCCATTGGAAATACCCGTGCCGCGCGAGCGGTCGGTTCTGCAGTCCGGCAAAATCCCGTTGCGATTATTATTCCCTGTCATCGCGTCATTGGCTCATCCGGAAGACTTATTGGCTATGGCGGCGGCTTGTGGCGCAAAGAAGCCCTCCTCGAAATAGAAAAAAAGAACCGGCAAATCGTCGCGCGAACCGTCTCAGCCAAAGCGTCCTGAGGCCTCTGCATCAAGTGTGATAAATCATTTGGGGATCTTGCAGAATGCAAAGCCCGAAGCGCAAGCCTCGGGCTTTGTCTTTCTAATCTCGGGAGATCGACAGAGAAGAAATCCACTTACCGCAGGCAGAGGACTTTGCAGGTCTTGAACCCAGAGGATGTCGAGAGGCGAGAGGTCGCGACGATGAAATATAGACCAGTGGCGACTGTCTGACCGGCTTCGTCCCGACCGTCCCAGGTGAGCGAAACGGGCGTGTCCTTCGGCACAATGACACGCCAAAGCCGGCGCACCCGCTGGCCCAAAAGATTATAGACCATCACTTCAAACGGCTGTGGTCGGCTGGAAATCAGGCGAATTTGTGTGGCGCTGTTGAAGGGATTGGGAAAAGCGCCTTCCAATTTCCAATCTTGTGCGGTAAGGGCAAAGGGCGAGAAGGGCGCGCTGCTGCTCGTCGGCGGTTCGGTCAACCAAGGGTCGAAGAGGATATGGTCACCTACAGTATCGCCGCGACCTTCCGGATTCAGCGTCGAATGATACGGCCCACTCGGATCACCCCAATAGTTATTTCGGCAATCCCACTCGAGCGGATTGGGATAGTGCTCATGCTCGACCGCGAACCCCCCATTTCCTTCAAACCAATTATCTCGGAGTGTGCACATCGCATCCCCCGTGCCGACGGCCACCAACGCGGAACCCCTTTCCGGGATCTGCAAGGTGTGATTGAAGAAGAAGTGATTCCCTTCGATTGTGGCCTGACACCCTTGCGTACCTTCGCTGAAGAAAGACAGACCTATCGCCCCCAAAGGGCCTGTGCAACGGATGAATACATTGTCTCGAATCGTTCCACTGGGCTCAATGATGTTCAAGCCGGCGGCTCCAGCAACGCCGGAGCTTTGGATGTTCTCAAACCAATTGCGCTCAATCATTCTTGGAGCCTGCAGAGGTCTGTTCGTAATCATAAGAGCAGGATTTTCCACAGAGCAATCCTGAAAGAGGTTGTCCCGCACTGTCACGCGAGAGTGGTAAAGATGTACAACCAAGCCATCATCTTGAGTGCCTTCAAAATGCACACAGGTCAAGCGTTCAAAGCGGTTGCCCAGAAGTTCTCCCCATGCCCCATAGAAATGGACTCCGAGCGAAAAATTTCCGAAATAGTCATGAAATCGGTTAAACCGAATCACAGCCCCGCAGCCGACTACATAAACCATGGAACCAGCAAGATAGGGCCACTCCGGATAATAGCAACCCCAGTTTTGGGCGATGTCATTCCATTCGATCAAAGCCATTTCATCAAGGCTTGAGTATTGGAAAACACTCATTACACTTCCCATACCACAGTTGTCATATATGAGATTCTGGGCTATGCGAGGGTGCGCAGAAACGGCCAAAATGCCTACATCGTTTACAGCTTGGTTCCCGGTGATGATGTTGGAGAGAATGGTGGGATGAGACTCCTCGATGTATATTGCGCCACCGGTCCCGAACCCGCCTTCCGGAGCAAACCCGTGACCGCCGCGCAGAGTAAAGCCCGAAACCACGGTCGCACGACTGTTACCGTTGAAAAAAGTCAAGACGGAGGCCGTGTCCTCTTCGGCAAAGTCGCTGGCGTCAATCACAGTGTTGTAAAGCGCGGAGGAATCATGGGTGAAGTAGAATTCACTAGCGAGCAAAAAGTCATGACCGGGCATAATCAGTCTCTCGCGATAGACTCCGGGATGAACCAGAATCGTGTCACTTTGACCGCTGTAGTATAGGGCTTCACCGATGGT
>DYHQ01000065.1 GCA_020724065.1 Candidatus Puniceispirillum sp.
CGACGCGCCTCGGGGTCATTAGCCAAGAATTCCGCACTGCCCTCTTTCAGAATCTGACCATCATAGAGCAAATATGACCGGTCCGTGATGGCGAGGGTCTCATGGACATTATGGTCGGTGATAAGAACGCCGATGCCTTTCGCTTTCAACCCTCGAACGATGTTCTGAATGTCAATAACGGCAATGGGATCAATCCCGGCAAAGGGTTCGTCCAAGAGCATGAATTTCGGTTGAACCACGAGGGAGCGGGCGATTTCGAGTCGCCGCCGCTCTCCTCCCGAGAGCAGATAGGCTTTGTTCTTGGCGACATGAGCAATGGAAAATTCCTCCAGGAGAGTCTCGAGTCGCCGTCGTCGCTCGGCTCGTGAAATTGGCATCAGTTCGAGAATGGCCAAAAGGTTGCGCTCGACGGAGAGTTTCCGAAAGGCCGACGCTTCCTGCGAGAGATACCCAATTCCCAATCGTGCCCGTTTGAACATGGGCAGCCTTGTGATCTTTCGCCCATCCAAATGGATGTCGCCTCTCGTCGGGCGAATCATGCCAGTCATCATGTAGAAAGTCGTTGTTTTGCCTGCGCCGTTCGGACCGAGAAGACCCACTATTTCGCCCATTTCCACCGTCACGGTGATGTCGTCCACGACGCGCCGTCGGCCATAGACTTTGACGAGCTGCTCCCCCCGCAACACCGATGAATTCGTCACCTCTCCGGAGGTCATGATTTGTGGACCATCTTGCTCTTTGCCTGCTCTTTGCGCACAAGCCACCATCCCGCAATTACAAAGCCCCAAATAATGAAATGAGAGATCGTGGCAATGGCAACCCCCGCTCGCACACTCGCGGATTGGAACGAGTATTGTACATGATGCTTCCCCGGAGAAAGATAAAGACCTCGGACAAAAGTGTTGACCAGGTAAATGTCCGCTGACTTGCCGTCCACCATCGCCTTCCAGCCCGGCGAATAGTATGCGTCGGAGAGTATCAAGAAGCTCGGGCGGTCTGCTTCCGCGACAATTTCGACTTTGTGCGGGGTGTAAGTTGTAATGGTTGCACTTCGGTTGAGCGTTGGCTCAATGGGGCCGGGGAGTCTGTGGTCTGCAATCGCCCAGTAATCGGGTTGAAAGTTGGATTGCTGCATCGCTCGCAGCGCCTGTTCGCGGTCCGAAATCACCGCCACGGAATCCACAAAATAAGCGCGAGGCAAAGCCCGCAGATTCTCGTATAGATAGCGCCGACTATTTGGATTCTTGATAATAAGCTTCAGCGTCGGGTCACCCGGCAGTTCCACTTCGGAAAGAACATACTTGCAATTGAGAGATGACAGAAGAGGCAAGTGCAACGGAAGGCGAGCATTCGGTCCGCGGTAGAAGAGGTTCTCCAGCATGTCCTGGTAGGACCGCATTTTCGCCCCTTGGTAGCCGCCCATCGAAGCAATGCCGTAATACGCCCACCGATTATCCTGCAGCAAGCTTCCAACCGGAAAAACACGGAAGAGAGACTTGTCTTGCTCGAGATACTGCACGGCACTATCTTTGGCGAACATCTCTTCCATTCGTTCTACCCGCTGAGGTTCAAAGAACTTGTGCGCAAACAGCCACATGTCTATGGCGGTAATGGCCAGAATGACCAAAATGAAGGGTGTGCGCGCCAGCTTACCGGTCACTCGCAGAAGCGACGCCGCGAAAGCCAACGCCAGGAAAAGGAAGGCCACAATCAGGTCTGTGTGCAAGAGCGAAAAGCGTTCCGCGCGGAGCTCGCTCATTTTTTGCGTGAGATATGCCCGTGCCTGGCCCTCAGGATTGCCTCGCGAGATGAGTTGCTGCAAGTACTGGTCGAATTCGCCGGGCTTTTCAAACGAGCCGAAGAGACCTTGAAGAGAATTGCCGCCAGCGAGCACAATCAAGAGCACAACAACCGACGCAATGATTCCATACAAGAAGACCTTTTGCCAGTGCTGCGATTTCTCGATGCTGGCAATGAAGCGAAGGCCAAAACCTGCCAGGACAATTCCCGAAAGTCCGACCATCAGTACGATCAGAGACGGCGTGCGGAATTTGCTGAAGAGAGGCAAATAGTCGAAGAGCAATTTGAAGAAACTCATGAAATGCTCCCCGAACGACATGAGCAGCCCCACGGCGGACACCACACCCAGAGCAACGACCGTGCGATTCTTGGGTGCAAAGAACGCAAGTACGGCGAAGAGAAGGGGCACAACTCCAAAATAGAAACTCGATGAGGTGAAAGGCATCGGCCCCCAGTACTGGGGAGACTTGAGACCAAACCATGAAGGTACGATGAAAGTGAGAATTTCCTCGGGATGAAAACTCCACATTGTCGCTTGTTCAATGGAATAACCTTCTGCCCCGCCCGCCGCGAAAGCGGCCGGCATCCCTCGAATCGAATAAGGAACATATTCATAGAGCGGCAGATACCAAAGGGCTCCATTGGCAAATCCCAAGAGGGTGGCGAACGCTATCATCACCCCCGGTGCAACCCAACCCAACGGTTTTGCCTTAATGTCCCAGATGGACCAGACGAGCCAATAGAGGCCGGTCATGATGGCGGCGTAATAGACAATCTGAGTGTGCCCGCCCCAGGCGATCTCCCATGCGTAAGCCAGCGCTAAGAGAGCGAAGTCAAAGAGGCGACGCTTCTCAAGCACGCGATGCGTCAGGAGCAGAATCAGAGGGAAATAGACGAAGGTCATGAGTTTTCCGCCGTGCGCGGCTGTCGCCAGAGAAATCAAATAGGGATTCCATGCCATAATCAGAGCCGAGAGAAGCGATATCAGCGGGCGAAAAGAAAGCCAGCGCATCAGGAGGTAGGTTAGAAGACCTCCATAAAGAAACAGCGAAATGAGCCAGCGGGTTTGCATCGCCTCGTCCCCTTTGCCCGCTCCAAGAAACAGCACATTGGTCGAAATGAGATCGGCCCAATAGCGAGGATTCAGCCATTTTCTTGCTATGGAATAGGGTGGGCCCATCAGGTTGTAATTGGAGTAGGCTCCCGCTGCAAGAGAAGGAAAGCCTCCGAAAAGATAGGGGCACCAGGCAGGAAAATCTCGGCCTGCGTTCACTTCATGCGTGACATAGCTGTTCCAAGCCGTTGAGGCCTCCGTATCATCTCCCTTTGGAAAAGAAAGGTCTCGCAGAATAAGTTCGTTAAAAAGCAGAAAGACCGCGAGGAAAATCACGACACACGCCAGCACATCCGCCTGCCAAATTTTCAAACCGAGCGTCCCTTTTGTGGACGACGGTGCGGTGTCATGGGATTTTTCTTTCGCGGATTTGCTGTGCGGAGTTACTTTCTTTTTTGCGCTCAAGTTGTCCTCGATATTTCCGATTCCATTTCTATTCTGCTATCGCGTTCTTCCTATTTGCCCACAAGCCGCTCGGGGGTGTAGCGGCCTTCGGTTCCTCCCACGACCTGGATGCGCGCCACTTGGCTATTCTCCACGAAGACTCGCAGCCAGTCTCCCGAGGTCTCATTCATTCCGCGTCGCTCACCTTTCTCAAGAATATAGTAGGTGGCGCGCGCGGTGCCCTCAACCAAAACTTCCTTCAACTCTTCCTTTTCCACCCACAGGGTCATTCGCTTTCCCTCCATCCGGTGACGCCGCTCGCTGTAAAGAGAGTCGCCGACTGAAGTCGCCACGGCATGCCCGACGACAAGAACTTGCTTGAGTTCCTCGTTGTCAAAGTGCAGCCGGATGGTGTCTCCCGTGATCTCATCTCCTTCGTGATTGGCCTGTGGGTCGCCGAAGAGTTCAGCTTCGTGGTTTTCCCTCATGTAATCGAGGCGGTGGCCTGTTGCCTGGAGCTTGCCTCGTTCAATTTCCACCTGCCCACGCACTCGCGCGATTTTTGGTTCCCCAAAATATTCGACCGTATCGCCATGAATTTCCATGCGGACAGCCCCGACGGAATCACGCTCTGTGAGAACCGGATTCACCGTGACTCGACCGTAATGTTCGTCTTCACTCAAGTAACCCTCTTGACCGGTCAGCAGGAGGTGCCGGTTTTCTTCTCGCAAATGCACATTCTGATATAGGTAGGCTTCACGGCGGCCTTCAAGATACCTGGCTCGCGCACAACTCACGGATACCGTATCTTGATAAATCCGAACATCGCCGAACGCTTCGAGGGCTCCTGTCCATTCGTTGTAAATCACCTCGTGCGCCAAGAGAATCCGATGAGGATCCTTGCACTCGACATTTCTGCGAAAGACCACACGGCCCGTGTCCGGGTAATAGAACGCCTCCTCACAAGTTACCGAAAAACTATCCTGTGTCATCCAGACATTGCCGATAAGCTCCTGCCATTGGCTGTCTCCCGTGGCGTGGGAGCGCAAAACATCCGCGCGACGCAGAACAATCGGCGAGGTGGGCTTGACGGCAAACGCCGCTTGTGTCCAAGCAAGGAGCAAGAGAACAGCCATTCGGCAAAACATCTTCACGGCTCCGGATTCGATGGGCGCTCGGCTGAATCGAAGCGCGTCGGTTCCGTTACAACGCTATCTTGGGGCGTTCGTCTTTCCCAAGTGCGGAAACTGCGTCCTGTTGGCTTCTGGATTTCCCAATTCTCCAAGTTCTCATCCGAGACAAATCCAATTCCATATAGGGTATCCGTTGCTGTTGTGACGATGACTTCCGCATCGGAAATAATGCGTCGCGACCGATTATCCCATCGAAGGGCTGGCGTTTTCAAGGTTGCGCCGCTGTCGGTTGCCGCCACGACATTGCCTGTCGCCAAGAGGTCTTTGCGCACCTCGTCCACCTGTCCCCTATCTGCTGTCAGTCGCGAGGCGTGCTTTCCCTCTTTGCTGAAGAAATCAACTACCATGTTGCTGTCGAGATAAGTTACTGAGCGTCGCGAGAATTTCGAGATATGGCCCGCTTGAATCACGGCCACAGGAACCCCATCGCGCGTAAAAGTTATCGTGGCGTCCCACAGCTCTTGGTCAGGGACATCTTGTGATTTCTTGAGAGGCGCAGGTGGAATAGAAACCTCGGCACATGACACTACCATTAATGCCACAACCACAAGTAAGAGAAGGATGCCCTTTCCATGAGTCGGCGGCATGTCTATTTTGAAATCCCTGACTTCAACAAAATGTGCATGTGGACAATACCGGCAACACGGCCTTCATCTTCCACGACCGGCAAGACGGTAATGTTGTGAGTCTCCATGATATTGATGGCGCGGGTAATCAGCCCTGCCGGAGAGACGGTCTTTGGATTTCGAGTGGCAAAATCCTCCGCACACGCCGTTTTCAAGTCCAAATCCTTCCCCATGAGGCGGCGCAAATCTCCGTCCGTGACAATTCCCCAGAGCCTGTTTTGCTCATCGAGAACGCAGGCCGCGCCGAGCTTCTTGTCGCTGATTTCTTTGATGACTCTCTGCAAAGGTGTTCGCTTCAGCACCTTCGGGATGTCCTCGCCCTTCAGCATGACATCCTCGATTCTCTCGCGGAGATGACGCCCTAAGACGCCGCCGGGATGCAGGAAGGCGAAATCCTCACGGCGGAAGTCCTTGACTTTGAGGAGCGCAACGGCCAACGCATCCCCCATAGCGAGAGTCGCCGTTGTCGAAGCCGTTGGTGCGAGGTCAAACGGGCAGGCTTCCTCCTCCACTGAGCAATCTATGACAACATCGCAGATCTCGGCTACAGGAGAATCCATGGCGCCGAGAAGTCCAACCACGGGCACGCCTATGAGCTTGATGTAGGGGATGATGCCTTGCAGCTCCGGAGTATCCCCGCTTTTGGAGATTATCACAACCGCATCGCGCTTGCCGACCATGCCGAGGTCTCCGTGGACGGCTTCCGCCGGGTGGAGGAAGAAGGCCGGTGTGCCGGTGCTTGAGAGTGTGGCGGCGATTTTGCGGCCCACCAAGCCCGATTTGCCCATACCCGTGACAACGACTCGACCACGAATATTTGCAAGAAGCCTCACCGCCTTTGCGAACGCCTGGTCAACTTTTGTTTCCAGATTCGCCACGGCCCTGGCTTCGACCCGCAAAACCTGCCGCGCGAGTTCCAATGACTCGTTGTCTTTGATTTGATTATTCATGGTCCAAATGGGTTTGACTTGCGCAAAGCGTCCAGGCCTTTTTCCCAGTGTCCATTGGCCTGAAGCCAGAGATCAACCAATTCGCGCACTGCGCCCTTCCCGCCTGGAAGACTGCTGACAAAATGAACCTTTCGACGCACTTCAGGGTGAGCATCGGCGGGACAAGCGGCTAATCCCACCCGCTCAAGAATGGGCAGGTCCAGCAGGTCATCTCCCATGAAGGCGACCTCTTCTGGTACGAGGCTGTGCCGCTGGCAAATCGCCTCGAAAGTGATTAATTTCTCAAGGGTTCCAAGATGAATCTCGTCGAATTCAAGGTCTCGGCAGCGGCGCAAGGTGGCTTGAGAAGTTCGCCCGCTAATGACTCCTGTCTTGAGCCCGAAGCGGCGGCACCACACGAGTCCAAAGCCGTCACGCACGGAAAAGCGCTTCATCTCGATGCCGTTGTCATCAAGATAGATCGTGCCATCCGTCAAAACGCCGTCTATGTCGAGCATGAGCATTCGTGTGCGCGTAAGTCTGTGACGGAGGCCTGATGTGCTTGTATTGCGAAGAGGTTCTGTCAAATTTGAACCTGAAATTCTTTCCTGCCACGGCCCAGACAAGGCGAATAAGGGGTGCAAGTCTGGTAAGTAGAGCTGCAGAGGTATAGTTTTTGCACTAAAAAGGTAATGCTTTTTGAGGTTTTTGTCAAGGAAAAAGAGAGCTATTTCTGCGTGGACTTCTCGCCCTCTTGGCTGGCTTTCTCTCGTTAGGCAAGCGATTTCGGGTTGGCAAGA
Source organism: Candidatus Puniceispirillum sp. (assembly GCA_020724065.1). Taxonomy (GTDB): domain Bacteria; phylum Electryoneota; class RPQS01; order RPQS01; family DYHQ01; genus DYHQ01. Next base: position 6,847 of record DYHQ01000065.1, read on the forward strand.
AACCTCCCGCACAAAAATAGAAGAGGCCACTTCAGAAGTAACTGGGTGGCCCCTTGTTTTTCTTGGCCTTGACATGCTCGTGGAGGGATCAGTCAAAGCACAGACGACCACGGGGAGTTGCGATTCCACCGTGATTCCTCGAAATGCGCCGAGCCTCGACAAAAGAGGCTGCCCTTGCTCATAGGACAGCCTCGTTTTCTTTGCTTCCTCCCCAGTTCTCTAACGCAGGCAGAGGATTTTGCAGGTCTTGAATTGGGAGGAAGCAGGGTAGCGGGAGTTGGCGACGACGAAGTAGAGACCCGTGGCGACGGCTTGGCCATACTCATCGCGGCCGTCCCAAGTGACGGAAACGGGCGTGTCCTTCGGCACAATGCCTTGCCAAAGGCGACGGACGCGCTGACCCAAGAGATTATAAACCGTCATTTCAAGAGGCTGTGGGCGGCTCGAGAGGAGTTGAATCCGAGTGGACTCATTGAAGGGATTCGGAAAAGCTCCCTCGAGTTTCCAGTCTTGCGGGGAAAGCGCAAAAGGCGAAGAGGGCGCACCGCTTCCCGTTGGTGGCGAGGTCAGCCATGGATCAAAGAGGACATGATCACCCACAGTATCCCCACGACCTTCGGGATTTCGCGCGGGATGATAAGGGCCACTCGGATCCCCCCAATAATTTTCCCGGCAATCCCAATCGAGCGGATTCGGATAGTGTTCAAGGTCAATGGCTATTTTATCATTGCCCTCAAACCAATTATTCCGCACCGTGCATAGGGAAGAGCCAGTGCCATTGGCAGAAATCGCGGAGGCATTGGGGCGATATTGCCCCTCCCGCAAGTAACGGTTTGCAATGAAATGGTTTTCTTCGATGGTGGCCCGACAGCCTGCTGTGCCGAGCTCAGCGAAGAACAACGCTATCGCCCCAATCCATTCTCCGACACACTGGATAAAGATATTTTCGCGAATGGTTCCCCTTGGCTCGAGCACATAAAGGGCGGCAGCGACCTCGCCGATGTTTCGGATGTTCTCAAACCAATTGCGCTCGATGACAGTGGGAGCCGCTTGACAGTGATTTTGGATGTAAACAGCCGGACGGTTGACCAGACAATCTTTCAAGAGGTTGTCGCGGACAGAAACCCGAGAATAGTAGGAATCCACGACACGACATGTGGATTCGGGATAGGAATCGTCATAGCGCAGGTTCTCGAAGCAGTTGCCCCAAAGTTCTCCCCATGCATTGTAGAAGTCAACCACCATGGTGCCGTCGTAAGTGGCGTAATCGTGAAATCGGTTGAACCGAATTACAGCCCCACTTTGAATCACATAAAGACCCGGACTGGCGAGATAAGGCCACCACTCGGACCCTTCACAGCAATGGTTCTGACCAATATCATTCCATTCAAAAACCGTCTCACTGTTAAGGTCCGCATAGTAGCCTATGAAAACTATGTAATTCCTTCCGCAATTCCCGTAAATATGGTTGTAGGCTATCCGTGGATGGGAATAGTATGCGCAGACAGCAACCGAGCTCCACGACTCATTTTCGGTGATGATATTCGAGAGAATCGTCGGATGAGAATCTCGGACATAAATGGCGCCTCCCCCCGTATTTCCTGACTCATATCGGAATCCGTGCCCCCCTCGCAGGGTGAAGCCCGCCACGACGGTGGCGCGGCTATTGCCGTTGAAAAAAGTCAAGACGGAGGCCGTGTCTTCTTCCGCAAAGTCGCTGGCGTCTATGATGGTGCTGTCAATCGCCGAGGAATCATGGGTGAAGTAGAATTCGCTGGCGAGCAAGAAGTCGTGGCCAGGAAGGATTAATCTCTCGCGGTAAATGCCGGGGTGCACCAAGACGGTGTCACCGAGACCGCTGTAATAAAGGGCTTCCCCGATGGTAGCGAAATCATCGGGGACTTCAAAGAGGACACCGGAGCACGGCAACGCCAGCGCCAGGAGCATTGCGCCTGCAAGAAACGGTCTTCCTTTCACTGGTCACACCATGTTTGCTCGGTGGATGAAATCCGCCATTTCTCCGTAGGGGCATGGCGCGCCGTGCCCCTACTCTCCAATGGGTACATCAAGACACAGCCGTCCTGGGGGGATCTACTTGCGAGAGCTTTTGTCGGCTACAAGCAGCCGACGCCACAAGAAGGTCCTATCAGTCGAAGACGCACGTATTCCGGCCAAGCATGATTTTGCCCTTCGTCGGCCCACATTCAAAACGGTCAGTGTGATTGAAGGCCCGAACGATGTAATGAGTGTTTGCCACCGCCTCCCAGTATTGGGTAACACAGCACTCCGGCAAGTGAAGCGGATCATAAGGACAGGAGGCCAGCGGGCATTGGGCACCCAGCACCTCCGAATAGCGACAGGTTGATGTATACGGAGGCGGACAGGAGTAGTTGCATGCCGGTGCCGTGGCGCAAAGGGTAGCCGGGCCACCCATTGTGAAATAGGCCCCTTCTGCACAGGAATTCCAATGATCTTGTTGCCATTCGGTTTGGCAACTGGCCATTGTCGGCTCTATCCCTTGCTTCAGTTGCTTGTGCTGGTATTGCGCCCATGCTGGCAACGCCAGAAGCGCGACCGCGAGAAAATAAAACGCTGGTTTATCACTACCTCCAATAGTAAAAGGGTAATAAATTGGGACTAACAGCGCGACGGGCTGGAGAGGCACAGGGTAAGAAAAAGGGTAAGAAAAAAGCTCCCCCTCACCACTCCTCACAAACAGCGCTTTTCAATATCGAATATAAGGCAAAATTGGCAAAAAGTCAAGTGTTTTTGAAAGAATTCTTATGGATTTTTTGAAGACTTTCCGCTCAGGATGTCCCCAAAGATCCAGACAATAATGACCCACGGGAAATCACGATGCATCGCATTGTTCTCTCTGCAACAGAGCAGCGAAGTTCAAATCGCACGATGCATTTGATAGGTCAGTCAACCAAAAAATCGGCCGCCCCGCACCTATGAGTCAGCCCCTACTGGCTTGTCGGAAACGACAGCATGCTATGCTTTTGCGGGCACGAGCGGACGGGCTCCTTGGAGGGCATGGCGCAAATCTTCCATAGAAAAGGGCTTCTCAAGGTAGGCGTCGGGCGCATAATCCTGCAAGATTCCCCGATATTGGAAGTAACCTGTAATTAGGATGACGGGGACATGCGGGTTATGGCTTCTGATGTCGCGGAGAAGCAGCAGCCCGTTGCGATTGGGCATGTGAATATCGGAAACCACGACGCCAGGGTTTTCGCGCTTGTAAATCTCCCAAGCCTCGTCCCCGTCGCGGGCTTGCAACGGCTGGTAGCCAATGGCTCGCACCATACCTGCAAGCATTTGCAGCATATCGGGATCATCTTCGACCACAAGACATTTGGCACTCATTGCGGCAATTCCTGCAAGGACTATCTTCGGCGAAATAGGCACTCCACCGATATTTCGGCAACTTTTGTGCCATGTTTAGCCCTTGATCGCACCGAGCGGCCGCAATTTGAGGACTTTGTGTGAAAGACCTGCTTGGTGGGCGATTTCGACCACATCGTCCACATTCTTGTACGCTTCCGGATACTCCTCGGCCAGAGTATGGCGGCCGCGCGCCCGCACAATAATTCCTCGAGTGGAACGAAGCTCATCGTCAATGCGCCGTCCTTTGGTTGCGCGAACCGCAGCATGGCGGCTCTGGAAGCGTCCGGCGCCATGGCAGGTCGAGGCAAAAGTCTCGTCCACCGCTTTCGCTGCCCCGATTAGCAAATAAGAGGCGCGACCCATGTCCCCGGGGATGAGGACGGGCGCCCCGATGTGCCGATAGACTTCAGGAACATCGGAATGGAGGGCAGGAAGTGACCGGGTCGCTCCCTTTCGATGGACGCATAGCTTCCGTGCTTTCCCATTGACTATGTGAGTCTCGAATCGCGCAATGTTATGTGAAATGTCATAAATAAGGCGCATCCCCAGTGCCATCGGGTCCTTCTCAAAAACCGTGCGAAAAGCCTCGCGCGCCCAATGGACAAGAAGGAGGCGATTGGCCCAACCATAGTTGGCGGCCGCGCACATGGCCTTGAAATAGGCCTTTCCTTGCTTTGAATCCAGCGGAGCGCAGGCAAGCTGCCGGTCAGGCAGCGAAATGGCATATTGCTGAACCGCTCCCTGCATAACCTCCAGGTAATCTTCACAAATTTTGTAGCCGAAACCGCGCGAGCCCGAATGTGTCATAACGCAAATTTGTCCTAATTCCAGGCCGAAATCCTGTGCGCGCTGAGGGTCATAGACTTCCTCGACCACTTGGACTTCCACGAAATGATTTCCTGACCCCAGAGTGCCGAGCTGGTCTTCGCCTCGCAGCCTCGCTTTGTCGGACACCATGTCTGGATCAGCCTCTTTCAAACATCCGCTCCCCTCGATGTGGCTCAAGTCAATATCCCAACCAAAGCCATGCTCCACGGCCCAGCGCGCTCCCTGCGTTATGACCTTGTTGATTTCCTTCGTATTCAGTTTGACAGGGCCTCCCGTTCCCACCCCTGCGGGAATTCGCTCAAAGAGGGTATTGATGAGAATCTCCAAGGCGGGTTGAACTTCCGTGAGTGTCAGCTCCGTACGCACGAGATTGACGCCGCAATTGATGTCATAGCCGACACCTCCGGGAGAAATAATGCCCTCTTCCGCGTCAAAAGCGGCCACACCTCCTATCGGAAAGCCATAACCCCAATGAATGTCCGGCATCGCCAGAGAGCTGCCTACTATGCCGGGGAGTGTCGCGACATTCGCTACCTGCTGAGGCGTGTTGTCCTCGCGCACATGAGAGAGCATCTGAGCGCTTGTGTATATGATTCCGTCAGTGAGCATCCCCGGAACCGCACCTTTCGGTATGCGCATGCGCCACGAGTCAATTAACTCGAGCGGGATGGAATCCTTGGGCATAGCCACCTCCTTCTTTTCCTCGACCTTGGATTTCTGTCGTACGAATCGCCGTCAGAGGTCTCCCGACCCACAACGGCACTCAGCCAACCTACTCTCCTGAGGACACTACAGATCGCAGAGCAAATCAATCGTTACCTCGTTCTGATGCAGGACAATCGAGAGGTTGTGGTAGGTCACGGACTTGATCTCATGGTCAATGTGATGCCTCTCAGGAACCATTGGCTCGCCGGCGAAACTCGCCTCAAGTTGCCAACTATTATGCAATATTAATGTTTTTATATGCTTAGGAAGCCAGCGGTGACCGTAAATGAGAAAAAGCATGTTATTGAGTAAGTTTACCACGAGCTCCTGGTCGTCTCTTCCGCGCGCGGAAATCGTCCTGACTTCGGCATCGCGGATAGTCTCAGGTGGTAGAAGCGAAGCGATAAGTCCATGCGCGGCCGCGGCGACAGCGGACAAGAGGTCGCTTCCCCGCGCTCGAATCCCCAAATCCCCCGATGCCTCGTATTCGGAAAAAATCCCCGTATCGCCTGAGAAGACATATTCCTTCTGCATTGGAGTAGCACTCGGAGACAGATGGGACTTGACTCGGCATACTCAATATACGATGATTGCGTTTCCATAGCAAACCTGTGTGCGGATGCCCTCCGGCTGGTTGCGGGCCTTTGTGACATGAGGGTTTGCGTGCACAGCTGTCTCAATGTTTATCTTTGAAAATTATTTATTTGGAAGTTAGCCGATT
>DYHQ01000066.1 GCA_020724065.1 Candidatus Puniceispirillum sp.
ATCTTGGTTCGATTCGCGTTGGGATTCAACAGGCATTTGGTATCAGCGGATTGACTTGGCGACGGGAACTCGCCTGGACGGCGCCGGGCGTCGGCTAACCGCCAACGATGATTGTCCGTATCATGATGTCGCGGCGGGCAGCAATTACTTCTTTCTCGTTGCTGACTCGCTTTACATGATTCGAAAGAACGATGGGGTCATTGAACATACATTTCATTGTGATGGTGAAAAGGTCACGCTCTTGGGAGACTATATATACCTATATGGCTGGATTGGAGGTGGGACGCTCATATTAGAATGGTTCACAACGGAGGGATGGCAGGGAGTAGACACCGCAGTCGTAGGCTTGAGCTGGACAAATGAAACAAGAATCGTGAACCACGAGGATGGTATCCTAGTCACTTATGGAATCAATTACGCCGCGCACCTATACGCTCGAATTTTTACTCCCGGCCAAGGCTTTGGAGAGGAACTCGTGCTGCGAGAGCACGAAGGAGGAGCGATCTGGCATCACTTAGCCGAAGCGGACTCGGGCGCGGTGGTGGTATGGATGGACGGTCGCAGTGGCGGCAACGAGCTTTATGGTCAGCGGGTAGAACATTCCTGTATCCCCTGGTCCAGCGGTCTTCGTCTTGATACCATTCCTCGGTTCATCGATGGAGAAGAAATAGACCTATGCGGAGCTGGCCCTTATGGCATTGCGGCTTGGTTAGGGCCTCACGGGGACAAGTATGAACTCTATCTGCATCCGGTGGACACTGTCTTTTGGTCCGGTTCGGGAAGCTTTCGCCAGCCTGAACCCGCCTCCTTCAGACTCTATCCTGCCTACCCGAATCCTTTCAATGAATCCGTGCGCCTATCCTACGAACTCATGTCTCCAGGGCATACGAACCTCGTCGTATATAATATCCTTGGACAGTGTGTAACCGTGCTGATGGACGCCTCACTACCGATAGGTGGCCACGAGATACTTTGGACACCAATGTCATCACTTTCCAGTGGTACCTACTTCGTGAGATTAAGAACTTCAGCGGGCACTGAGATACAATCAATAACCTATCTAAAGTGAATGGGAGTTCCCATGAAAAAGCTTGTTTTCTTTCATGTCACCGCAATCCTGTTTTTGGCAAGCAATCCGGCAATTGCGATCCCTCCTCCATTTGAAGCCATCAGGACAGGAAGTTGGCTTGGCGGCGATACAAGCGAGATTTATATTGGTCGAGCCGTCATCCCGGGATTGCCTTCGGCAGACTATTGGGAATGTGTAGGCATTTCAAATCCGTTCGATTCCCTGGAGTTGGTGCAGGCAATTCAGAGTTACGGAACACCTGCAAGTCGTACCGCGCTCTATGTTATCAAATTCGATGAAGAAGAGTGCCCTACATGGGCACGGTACGATGCCGACACTGCGTTCATCCCTACGGAGCGCATCGTCGGCTACCATCCCCCTTGGCCGGACATGGCGAACAAAATCACGCCGGGCGGCACAACTCTTTAAACCATCTGGGACGAAATCAACTACCTGAATCAATACTCCTCACTGGATGAATTGGAGGGCGAAGTGGAAGTCGAATATGTGTTCATGCGGGGAATTGACATGGATACGACTCTTATTTATTCTCCGCCTCCTCCCGATAGTGCCGAATTGATCCCAGCACAAATGTTTTACGATCTGATGTTTGCCGATTCACCCGACAGTACTCCCGGGGGACATTTAGCCTGTGAGACGGTGGCGAAGTGGTTTGAGACGGGCTCGAATGGGCATGTGCAAATGGTTCCGGGTACGAGTCGTTGGGATAATTACGACCTGCCGGGGTTCCTGAACCACATCGAGAACGGCTATGTTGTGCCATGGACGGTTGAATATACTCTAAGTCAATTGCAGGGGTTTCCATCCGCTTGCATAATATGGACCAGCATTGTGGTCCCCCGGCTCCAGGCAGAGGGCATCAATGTGGAGACGGATCCCTATCACACGATAGTCGTGGTATGGATGATGGATTGGAACCGTGAGGCTGGAAATGGACTGTGGCCCCGTGCTACTTTCAATGGGCTTGTATGTTCAATCGGGGCCTACTACTATGAATATGGTACAGGTCAGAGTGACTTGACCATGCCGGGCGTGATTTGGCATGAAATGGGGCATGCGATTTGTCAGTTCGGAGACCATTATGGCGGGCTGGGCGACAATAATTTCTATGATGTAATGGGCCACGCTTGCTATGTCGCGGGCGGCTGGTGCGTGCCATATTATACCACAGTTGATTGCCATCAGCACAACTGGTGGCCTGTGGACACAGTATCTTCATTAGTAGACGAGGGCCAATATGTCCTGGCACAGGGTCACTCGATCTATTTTCAGAACCCGGAGTCCTGCACATACGCAGGCCGAGAGAGAATCTACCTTTCTGGCATCAGAGAGACCGGTTCTAACGCGGGCGTCGGTTTTCACGGAACGAGACTGATTGCTTGGTGGAAACACCCCTCGCAATGCAACCAACATCCCTTCAGATCGCTCATCATGATTCCTGCCGATGGCTCTGTTTGGGACAATACCGACGGTGATGTCTATCCATGGTCAGGAATAGACAGTGTGGTGGTTGGGGACTGGTTCCAGGGCAGTGAGGCGCCGATTGGTTGGCGCGCTGACAGCATCAGAACTGTTTATGACCCAGCAACCGGCGATTCCGCAATGGCATTCACTCTAACCTATGTCCCACCTTACCCCCATTTCCTAATAGTGGATACTCTTCCTCCAATTGGCGTGATGGGAAGCGAATGGTGGCCGGAGATCGCCGTGAAAAACATGGGTGCGGCCACGGGCCCGTTCAGTGTGTCGGTCACAAGCGAGGAGCCGAGCATGGTACCGAACTTCACCCTGGCGTATCCCGATTCGGTAATGTGGAATGAAACCGTTGTCCTCACTGCGACAGAACCTGTGCTGATTGGGAATAGCATGGATTATTGGGGAGCGCGGATACCTCTGACTTTGGAGTTTCCCATGAATACTCAATTGGAGACGGTGCACCTATCCATGGCGCCGTCGCCCCTTTGGTCGGGCGAGCGGTTCACTGGCTCCGAGGTTTATGCAGCCGACAGCAATCTCTTGATCGTTGCTTCGGCTGAGACTCTGAGAACGTACGATGGCGATTTCAATTTGTTGTGGCAGCGTAGTTTCTCCAGCTCTGTTATATGTGTGGCCATCGGTGATGTGGTGGGAACTTCGCAGGGTACCAAAGAAGTCGCGGCTTTGGTTCAATATGGCTGGGTTCATCTGTTGTCCGGCGATGCAGGTACACCATTCGACAATTGGCCTGAGATGGCGCAAGAGCCAGCCGCTCCGGGAGTCATGATGATTTCCGATTCAGGAAATCAGGATTATGTTGCCTATGTGGACGGCAATCTGCTCCGCATATTCGATTCTGAGGGGTTAGCACCAAATTGGCAAATCAGGGACTTTGCTGAACTCCCCATACATCCTGACGCGTGGTGCTGCTTGGGGAGTCCTGTCCTTGGCGACTCGGTCACCGGAGTTGGGTTCGCTTTCACGACGGGTTTGGCAACTAATGTTGATGGAAGATTCTTTGTTACCGACGGGCTGGGGGAACTCGTTTATCCGCCACAGGTGCCCGATGCCGATCCCAATTACGGCTATGGATTGCCGACCGCCGGTGATTTCAACGGGGACGGATTTCAAGAAATATGCTTTCCATTTCGTAACGACTCTGCATTGGGTGGAGTCAAAGTCTGCGCCTATAGTGTGGCCTTAGATTCCGTAGAGATCGGCCAAACGAATTCTGGATCAGCAGTTCTTACCCAAGGAAGAATAGGTGCGACACATGGCTCGCCCCAGGATTGTCAGGCAAAGCCGATTTTCTGTTTCTCTGTTCCTCAAACAGGAAGGAACTACTTGAGTATAGGGGGCATATGGCCCCTTCCTGGGATAACGGTCGGCTTGGGAGTCAGCAACCATCCTGCCTATCTGGCAAGTATGGATGTGGATTTCAGCGTGAACAACCACATCGTGGTAGGCATGGATCGAAAAATCATGATGTATTCGTCAAATGGCCTGGCCTTCAATCCTGCGCACAATCCCGTCGTTGTCGAATGGAGGGAGGAGCAGATCGTGGCGGGGGCGTCATCCATCATCGCACAGTCGGATGGACAGGCCACATTACTGACACCCGTTAGCGATTCCGCCAACTGGACACTCGATGCTCGCGTGCTTCCTCAAGGGAGCCAGGGAGCCGATTGGCAGGGGTGGTTTGCAAACGCACAGAATACGAATTGCCACACTTTCTCAGTCACAATCCCATCATGCGATTCCACCGACACCGTCTCTGTCACCCTCAATCGCCTTGACCTGAATAACGCGACTTTGCGTGTCAATGTGTGCGGGCATCTTGACTGGCAAATCAACGGCTACAATATCTGGCGTGCAGACACATCCGATGGGACATTCACACTCTACAGTAACCTGATTACGCAGGAACGAGCGATATGGCAGCTTATTCCATTGAATGACTCAGCCACGACATCATTCTTCTATGCGACGGTTGTGTATGATACACTGATGGACGGTTCAGGCTTCTGGGGATCACATGACCTGGAACTCCCTTAAAACCAAGAAAACGACCTATGCCAACCTATTCCTATGTGATACGAGATGGTGAGGGGCGGCGGCTCGAAGACAGCTTGAAGGCGGTCAATTACGAAGCGGCCCTGGAATCGCTGCGCAAAAAAGGGGCGGGGCAGATTATCTCAGTGCGCGAAATTCGAGGAGGGGTAGCGCTCGATGAGATGACCGTCGGCGAGCGAGTGAGCCTGAGTCTCTACCGGCTGCGCCATCGCGTGCCGCTGAAGACCCTCGTTTTCTTCACTCGACAGCTTTCGACCATGTTCTCCGCCGGTCTCACGATTGAGAAATCCATCCAAAACCTTTTGGCCGAGGAGAAAAGTCATCGCTTCAAGCGCATTTTGGCGCAGGTTTCGACCGACCTCAAAAAGGGCTACGCGCTTTCCGAAGCCATGGCCAAGCATCCGGGAGTTTTCTCAAATCTCTATGTGGCGCTCGTGCACGCGGGCGAGGTTTCGGGGAATCTCCACATCATTCTCGAAGAGCTATCCGATTATCTTGAATCCGTGGCGGACACGCGGCAGAAAGTCATTTCGGTGCTGTCCTATCCCATTTTTTCTCTCTGCTTCCTGACGGGAGTGATCACTTTCCTGATTCTTGTGGTCGTGCCGAAATTCAGCGATGTGTATATGCGGTTCAACACGCAGTTGCCCGGCCCGACACGGACTCTCATTGCCGTCTCGCATGCGATTTCGACTCACTTCTTTCTCGTGGCTCTCCTTGTTATTGCGTCGCTGATTGCGCTATGGCTTGCCAGTCTGACTCCTCGCGGAGGGTATGTCTGGGACACCATCAAGCTGCGCTTTCCGGTCTTTGGCCATTTGGTTCTCAACAGCCTTATGGACAAATTCGCACGAACTTTCGGGATCTTAATTGGCTCGGGTGTGCCGGTTTTAGAATCGCTGGGCCACGCAGTGCGAGTCGTCGAGAATCGCGTCATTGGCCGAGGCCTGCGCGAAGCCCGCGGGCTGATTAAGGACGGCTACGCGATTTCGGTATCGCTGAAGAAAACCGGGGTTTTTCCACCGATTCTCGTGCAACTTATTGCCACAGGCGAAGAGACTGGCGAGATGGATAAACTGCTCGACAAAGCGTCGCAATTCTATACCAAACAGGTGGATGCCACGATTGGCCGCCTGACCTCTCTGATTGAACCACTACTCATTATTATGATTGGCGTTGTCATCGGGCTGATCCTGATTTCGGTCTATTTGCCGGTCTTTATGCTCGGCCGTGCAGTCCAAATGGGGGCGTGAGAGTCTTGTCGAAGGACATGGCATGACAGAAACCGTCTGCCTGCTCGCAAACGCATGCCTCTATGTCCTGGCACTTATTTTCGGGGCGGCGTTGGGCAGCTTCGGCAATGTCCTTATCTGGCGGATTCCCCGAGACGAGTCCATCGTGAAACCTCCGTCGCATTGTCCGAAATGCGGCCACAGAATTCGGGTCTATGACAATATTCCCGTTTTGAGCTACCTCTGGCTTCGGGGTCGCTGTCGAGATTGCGGAGCCTCCATTTCGCCGCGGTATCTGCTCGTAGAGCTCGCGTCGGGAATACTCGTTGTCGGCGCAGCCATTGCCTATGGTTGGTCTCTTGGAACCCTCTTCTACGGAGTTTTCCTCTGGGCATTGCTGGTCTTGGCGGTCATTGACTTCGAGCACTTGTTGCTTCCCTTCGCGATCACCATTCCCATGTCACTTGTGGGATTTGGAGGAGCAGCGATTGGTGCAACATTGCCTTTGGGGAGGGCACTGGCCGGTGCGGGGATAGGTCTCCTTTTCTTTCTGGCGGTGACCTATGCGGGTCGGTCCGCATTCAAGCGAGAGGCCATGGGAGGAGGCGACATAGTCTTTGGACTAATGGGCGGGATGTACCGCGGGATGGAGAAAACCGTCGTCATGATTTTCCTGGCTTCTCTTCTGGGAGTTATCGTCAGTGTGCCCTTGCTTCTTTTGCATCGAAAAAAGAGTTCCGATCCGATTCCCTTTGGCCCGTTTCTCTCAGCGGCTGCGGTTGTGGCGTTTTTCTGGGGCGATACACTGGTAAAACAATATGTCAGCTTGTTTTGGTAGTTGAAAAAGCGCGGCAGGGGGGTGTGCTCGTGACCTGCGAATCCAGACTTTCTGAAAGAGATTGATGCTAATGAAGAGGTGAAGAAAGACTTGACTTTTGTTTTGAAAGATGCTATATTTAAAAAATAAGAATTTACAAGTCCTTCATTCTCAAAACACAACTGAGTAGGTCCCCTGGGGCCAGAAGCGAATTTGCAAGGAGAAAACATCATGTTGCGGAAGCTGTTAGTTCTTTTGTTGGCGGGAGCTGTTGGAGTGAGCGTGCTTTGGGCAGCACCCGAGAAGGGATTTCATCTGCGGAAGCGGTCCCATAATTTGCCTGTGATGGGGGGCCCCAACGATCCTCAGATCAATGTTTCAGTTGCCCCGTGGCGTCCATCACGCCATACTTTGGATCAGCATATCGGGATCACCGATACGGCCGGCACCACTTATTATGATTATCAGCACAACGGCACCTGTGGCAAGATGATTGCCGTGGACGACTTGGGCATGGTCTCGGTCGTTTGGATGAACGGTTTCTATCCCGATCCCACTTTGACCCGATTGGTCTATTACAATGTCTGGGATCCGCTGACAGGGAACTTCCTCTTCGACAGTGTTGGCATCCGCATTGACCCGGCCGATCGATCCGGGTATGTCACACAGGCAACGGATGCCTTAGGGTTCTGTTACCCCGCGTTTCATCGCCGAGCCAGCGATGGAGATGTTCACTCGGCGGCGGCTGGTGATTATGCGGCCTATAGCGATGCATTCACCTCATGGGAACCCGATTATTGCTACATTGGCCCGACCGATATGGAGCTTATTTGGCCGAAGATTGCGATGGACATTAACGGCGTGCTTCACATGGTTTCGACGGAATATGTGGCGACAGCGGGAGACTGGCAGCGAATCTACTACTCTCGCGGCATTCCTGAATTTGACGAGCTTGGATACTTTCTCGATATTCTCTGGGATGAGATGGAGTGCGGGGGATTTGATTTGATTGATACCGTCATGGTCATTGCCCCGGATCTCGCTTGTTCACGGCATACCGACCGCGTCGCGATTGCCTGGTGCCACCCCATGGATGATCTGAACGATGCGGACATACGGAATCAGGTTGGCAATGAAATCTATTTGAGCATTTCTGAGGATGGCGGGATCAACTGGGGGGAACCCATCAATGTGACTCAATGGACGACATGGGACCCTCCATGTTGGTATGACAGCGCGCCCAACTATGATATCGCCTGCAACCGAGACACTTTTCGGTGCTACACGGACTGCTCGGTGTTGCTGGATGAATCAGACTATGTGCACATTGCCTTCACTGTCCAGCCGGTCTTCTATTATGTTGTGTCCAATGAGGGAGTCCCGGACAGCGGCCGTTACTTTGGTTACTGGTTTCCTGGTCTGATCTATCATTGGAGTGAGCAGACACATTACTACAGCTTGATCAAGGACGGATTCTACCCCGCCTATGTTCCTGGGGCATGGCAACTCACCGCCCAGCGTCCCAGTTTGGCAGTTGATCCATCGAATGGATACCTCTATTGTTCCTACATGCTGTATGACACAATGACTTACAGCGAGGGTGGCTACCCAATGGCCGATGCATTTGTTACCGTCTCGACCAATGGTGGCACCAGTTGGGCTGTCGGCACGAATGTGACCAACACGACGCCCGTTGACATTCCTGTTCCTACGGGCATGAGCGAACATGAACGCGACATCACGGTGGCTCCCCTGGTGAGAGACGGCTATTTGCATATGGAATATGTCTTTGACAAGGACGCAGGCGGTATTCCGCAGGAGGAAGGAATTGCGACCTTGAATCCCGTGATCTATCAGCGCGTTCCTGTGGATCAGATTCCCACTTCGCCATTGGTTGAAGAGTATCCCATGCATTGGGACTCCGCCGGATTCCCACTCTCATCTCCGATGCTGACCCAGGATAATATGCCGGGACATTTTGCGCTTTACCAGAACTATCCGAATCCATTTAACCCCACGACGACATTGCAATTTGACCTTGCTCGAAACGCCAAAGTAACATTGAGAATCTACAATGTGCTGGGGCAGGACGTGATGACACTGCTGAATGACGCACCGCTTTCAGCGGGAGCACATCAGGTGGAATTCGATGGCTCGAATCTGGCGTCAGGTGTTTACATCTACTCCTTGGCTTCGGAAGGTTATGCAGCGTCCAAGAAAATGGTGCTGATGAAGTAGCCGAGTGATTCCTTTCATTTCTTCCAGGGCCAGGTGTGCAGGCGTTCGGCACCTGGCCCTCTTTATTCAAGGGAACTTGCCTTGCTTGAGGTTTTTCCATCGTGAACTTCGTTGATCAGGCAGTCATTACCATCAAAGCAGGCGACGGGGGCAAGGGATGCATCTCTTTTCGACGGGAAGCCTATGTCCCGAAAGGCGGGCCTGACGGGGGCAACGGTGGGCGTGGAGGGGACATTTATCTTCGTGCGGATCCCCATCTCTCCACACTGCTTGATTTTCATTATAAGAAGCACTATCAAGCCGAGAATGGTCGTCCGGGCCAAGGGGCACAAAAAAGTGGACATCAGGGTGCTGATCTCGAAATCCGCTTGCCATGCGGCACGCAAGTTTTTGACCGAGATGAGCTCGTGGCTGATTTGGTCACGGCTGGTGAAAGAATCTGCACCGCGCGCGGTGGTATAGGTGGGCGCGGAAATGCGGAATTCGCGACGAGCACGAATCAAGCTCCTCGCTATGCGGAGCCCGGTCGCCCGGGGGATGAACGCACTTTACGCCTTGAGCTGAAACTTCTGGCCGATATCGGACTGGTTGGGCTGCCGAATGCAGGGAAGTCCACACTGCTCTCGGCCTTGACAGCCGCGCGACCGCGAATTGCTCCCTATCCGTTCACGACCCTTGTGCCGAATTTGGGTGTTGTTCGTCCCAGTGAATCGGAGAGTTTCGTTTTGGCGGATTTGCCCGGCCTAATTGAGGGCGCAAGCGAAGGCAAGGGCCTCGGCCATGATTTCCTCCGTCACGTCGAACGGACTCGCGTCCTGCTCTTTCTGATAGACGCCACGACACCCCACCCTCGCAAAGATCTGATGGTGTTGAAGAAGGAACTTGCGGCTTGGAGTTCGGATTTGGTGACGCGACCGGCGCTCATCGCATTGAACAAGTGCGACCTTTTGGGAAGTAAGGCACCCCCTGGCCCATGGGCGATGAAGATTTCTGCGCTGACAGGCCAAGGTCTCGAAGATTTGGTGAAAAAACTATGGAAGATGCTCGCACGAGCCCCGCTACCCGAATCCCACGGCATGTCCGTTCACTTGGAGGAGAGTCGTGAATCTTGAGGCTCTTTTGCAGTTAGCCAATGTCGAGGACATCGGCACCCGTTTGCTCACTCGTCTCGTCAATCACTTTGGCTCTCCTGAGGAAGTTTTGGGAGCATCGGTTGCTGCCCTTGAGAGGGTAGATGGCATCTCCGCCAGGAGAGCCGCTGCGATTCATGGAGGAACCAATTCGCAGATTGTCGAACAGCAATTGAACGCCATTGCCCGCTACGGCGTGAAAATCATCACGCTCTGGGATGACGACTACCCATCGCGGCTGCGGCAAGTGGACTATGATCCCCCACCCATTCTCTATGTGCGCGGCAAGGCGGAGTTGCTCCAAACGGATGCCCTGTCTATCGTGGGAACTCGCAGCTTCAGTCCTTACGGCGAAACCGTTGTGAGAGAAATTGTGGAGGCCCTGGCGGGTTCAGGGTTGACGATTGTCTCGGGATTGGCTTCGGGTATTGACGGATTGGCTCACGCGGCGGCGCTTGCGTGCGGCCTGCCGACACTGGCGGTTTTCGGCTGCGGAGTCGAGCGGATTTATCCTCCGTCCAATGCGGAATTGGGCCGCAGAATTCTCGAAAGCGATGGAGCATTCGTCTCCGAATTTCCTTTTGGAACGGAGCCGACTCGCGGAAACTTTCCACGCCGCAACCGAATCATAGCAGGACTGTCACTGGGCACTCTGGTTGTCGAAGCCGGTGAGAAATCGGGTGCCCTTATCACGGCACTCATTGCCGCAGACATCGGGCGCGAAGTCATGGCGGTTCCCGGGTCGGTGCACAATCTGAAATCGCGGGGTTGTCACGCCCTCATCCGCAATGGCGCCGCGCTCATTGAGAATGCGGAGCAAGTTCTGACTATTTTGAAATCCGGCACCACCTCCCGCACCCCTTCGACAGAACAGGCAGAACTGCTCGAACCTGAAATGCCCGAAGATGAAAAGCGAATTTGGAATTTGCTGACTTATGGCGACGGCTTACATGTGGATTCGATTGCTGATAGCCTGCATTTTTCGGTGGCCGAGGTGCTCGGAAACCTGTTGATGATGGAACTCAAAGGAATCGTTCGTCAAATGCCGGGGAAGTACTTTGTCCGAACTTAGTGTCGAAAACTCAGCTTTTCATCCGTCGCTCTTTGAAGGCGCCACGGTTTGTCTTCTTGAAGATGACGAGGTGGAAACCGACCTTTTTCCATTGACCGTTCTCCGACCTGTCTGGGACTTGCTTGCAGGTACGGGGACAATTCTTGAGCATGTTCGCCAGGCGTCGGGCGCGATGCCCCTGCTGCGTCCACGCGAGCATTTGCGCAAACGGTGCACAGAGCTTTGGCCTGAAGTCAGGGACGAAGCGCCAGCCTTCGGCGATATTGTTTTCCTCAACGGACGCCTCTTCGAGCTTCGACCCGAACGGCAGAACGACTTCGCAGCGATGCCAACGACGGTGGTGGATGATGCTGGTCGGCTCCTTCTTGCGCGCCGTCCGGTCACTGAAGCGAACAGGCTGTTGAAGGAACCCGGAAACCGCCTCGCCAGTCTTCTCGTTCAAGAGGGAGAAGTGGCCGCTCTGCCGACGGGATGGCGGACGGGCTTGGCTCGCCAGGTTTGGGATGTCGTGCTGGCCAATTCCGAGCTTCTGCGAACGCAGCTTGGCGCTCAAGGGGACGAATTCCTGGGAGCAAGGCCTCTGCGCGATCCGGGAGCAGGAGTTGAGGTGTGCAGCCGGCGCGGGGGGGCGACGATCTTTGTAGGGTCCGGAGTGAAAATCCATCCCGGTGTAGTCCTCGGAAACCATGCAGGGCCAATCTACATCGGCGCGGGAAGCGAAATCATGCCGCACAGTTATTTGGAGGGGCCGCTCTTCGTCGCATCGAATTGCGTTGTTAGTGCGGGGACAAGGCTTCGAGGCGGTTGTTCGTTCGGGCCACTCTGCAAATTAGGGGGCGAAATCACGCAGACGATTGTCCAGGGTTATTCCAACAAACAGCACGAAGGTTTTCTGGGACATGCTCATGTGGGGCAGTGGGTGAATCTCGGAGCTGGCACGACCAACTCCAACTTGAAGAACAACTATTCCGAGGTGAAGGTAAGAGTCGGCGACAGACTCATGGAAACGGGCCATCAACATATTGGCTGCTTCATTGGAGACCACGCCAAGACGGCTATTGGCACGGTGCTCAATACTGGAACCGTCATTGGAATCGGATGCAATCTTTTCGATGCGGGCTTTCCTCCGCGTTTCGTGCCCTCCTTTCATTGGGGAGGAGCCGAACTTCCTGTACCGGTGCCTCTGGGTCGAGTGTTGGAAACCGCACGCCTCATGATGGCTCGTCGCGGCAAGACACTGACCGAAACAGAGGAAGAGCTGATGCATCGCCACTACGAAATCGTTATTCGCTCTGAGAAGGAAAAAATGGGATGAAC
>DYHQ01000067.1 GCA_020724065.1 Candidatus Puniceispirillum sp.
CGCCACTGCCGTCACATAGTAGAAATACGGCGAGGGGCGGCTCGATGTGTTGATGTCT
Organism: Candidatus Puniceispirillum sp.; assembly: GCA_020724065.1. GTDB lineage: Bacteria > Electryoneota > RPQS01 > RPQS01 > DYHQ01 > DYHQ01. Next base: position 59 of record DYHQ01000067.1, read on the forward strand.
GTCCAAGTTGTGCCAATCACGCCACTGGCAAGCTGTGTCCCCGTCGTGTAAGGCGCAGTGGCTCCATAGATGTTGTAGGTATTTGCAAAGGCCGGCCAATACAGTACCGCATTCCCGTTCACCATCGTAATCACCAAATTGCGAACCGGTCCTGCAAGGAAGCGCTCATCCATCCCGATGTCGGGATTCGAGCCCTGTGGGTCAGGGCGCAGTTGACCTTCAAAGTCGGTGACTACGAGGCCGTTGTTGTCACCCGCGCCGAGGCAGTAGCTATAGTCGGTCAAATGGAAATCTCCGCCCGCACCATTGGCGAGAAGTGGATCAAGGAAGATATTCAGATAGACATCGCATGAATCTCCATTGGCGTTCGTTGTCGTAAGCTGCCCGATGCCCGGCGGCCCCTGAGTCGGATCATTGTTCAGGAAGGTAATATCCCCGCCGCTGTTGCCGAAAATGTCGCAGTAGCCGACTTGGCTGAGCATGCTCACTTCAAAGTAGATTCCCGTGCCAACGGAGAAGGCGATGATGGTGCTGTTCATCGTTGGTGCTGCATACCAGCAGTACACCCCAGCACCGGCAGTCGCCATGTTGCCGTAGATCGTGCAATGGCGCAAGACTGGCGAAGGAATCGAGTTGAAGAATGCTCCACCTCCCACGGGAGCCGAGTTGGCCCAGATGAGACAGTTGGTGAAACTTGGCGCAGAGTTCCAACACCACAACCCACCACCGCCATTGGTTGCCGTGTTATTGCTGATGTCGCAGTTGCTGAAGGTCGGAGTCGAGCCTTCCCCGCAAGCCACTCCGCCGCCCCACATAGGGGTCGCTATGTTGTAACCAAACTTGCACCCTGTGAAAGTCGGAGACCCCCGCAGGCAGTAGACACCGCCTGCATTTGCCGCCGTGTTCGCGGTGATTGTACAGGTGTCGAAAACAGCCGCACAGAGAGTGTCGCACCATACCCCGCCGGCTTCCCACGCCGAGTTGAGGAGAATTTGGCAATGCCTCAGCATCGGCGACGCGGCCGTGTCGCAGTACAGCCCGCCGCCGTTCAAACTTGCCCAATTCCCGACGACAGTGCAGGTGTCAAAGGTCGGCGATGAATACCGGAGATATACGCCGCCCCCTGCGCCGGGCCAAAGCGATGTATCGCCAGCAATGGTGCAATTCGAGAATGTAGGTGAGCGGTTGTCGAGGAATACTCCCCCGCCGTATAGGGCCGCGGAGCAGTTGCGGATTGTACAGTTGGAGAAACTCAGGCCTGCTAATGTCCCACGGAAGTACACCCCGCCACCGCAACTATCCGACCATGTGGCTCCCGTAGCATAGGCATTTTCAATCGTGCAATAGGCAAGCTGGCCCGCGGATGTTGGGTGGCCTCCGAACCTCAGACCTCGCCAGCGGTTAGCACCCGTTCGACTTGTCGTGAAAACGATGGGATTGCCTGCCGTCCCCAACGCCATGAGTTGACCGCGGATTCCGAAGTAGTAGGCGCCCTGGAAGTCAAATGTCGTTCCAGGTTGAAGTGTCAGCGACCCGAAGGGCGGCACAAAGATGTTCCCGACTATGCAATAGAGGCCCGGGCCAAGCGTGCCAGTTAGAGCTCCTGAGAGAGGGGGGCATGGAGTTGGCACACCGAGCAGGTTCTCATCCATACCGATATCGGGAAATGAGCCGGGGGGGTCGGGGCGCGGCTGACCTTCAAAGTCGGTGAACGGAGGATTCACAGGGTCGGCGGCTCCGATGCAACGACTCGCAGCGCTGAGATGAAGGTCAGTCGGTTGGCTCACAAACTGCGGGTCAATAAAGATATTGAAGAACGCATCGCACGGGTCTCCGTTCGCATTGACGCCCGCAATAATACCAAGCCCCGGCGGCACTGCACCGCCGAAATCGCCCGCGCTATTGCCGAAGAAATCACAGAAACTGATGGCGCTGCCGCTGCTATTGAGGAAGAAGATTCCCTCGCCGATGGAGAAGGCAATGATGGTGCTGTTGAAGACTGGCCCGACAGGTGGCGGTGAATCTTGGCAAAAGGCTCCGCCGCCCCACCGGCCTGCCGCATTGTCGCTCAGCGTGCAGAACGCATAGGACGGCGAACTGGTGTTGTCGCACCATATCCCGCCACCATCCTGGTTCGCCGTGTTGTGGTGGATACCGCAATTCGTGAATGTCGGAATGGCATGCCAGAAAGTATATACCCCGCCGCCATCCAATGACTGCGCCAGGTTATAGCTGATGTCGCAATCCACGAAAGAGGCGGTATCCAGTTCGATCCACGCGCCTCCCCCATTTCCCTGAAGTGTCACATTCTGATGAATCGTGCATCCGGTGAAGGTCTCGCTACCGTAGACACACAGCACCCCGCCGCCTCCCCACCAGTTGTTGGGATGGGACCTTTGAGCCGTGTCGGCCAAGATCGTGCAGGTGTCGAAGATAGCGCGGGACCACTCGCAATAGACTCCGCCGCCATTGGCAACCGCGTAGTTGTTCTGAATCAGGCAATGGGCGAAGCGGGGCGAAGATTGGGAGCAAAATATCCCGCCGCCGGAGTTGTCCTGCATCGAGGCGCCGGTGGCATACCCCTTCTCGATGGTGCAGTAGGCAAGCGAACTGCTGGAACTCACCTGTGCCCAGAAACGCAGACCGCGCCAACGGTTTGTGCCTGTTTGGGTGCTGGTGGTGAAGACGATGGGCTGGACGGAGGTGCCCCAAAGCCGAGAGTAGTCCGTAGATGTCGAAGCGAAACGGCCCTTGGAAATCGAGTGTCGTCGAGGGCAAAATCGTGAGGGTCTGGCTGGTGTCAACGCGGATGTTTCCGACGACCGTGTAGGTCCCGGGCCCAAGAACTCCGCTCAAGGGCCCCGAAAGCTGGCCGAAGCTCACCCCCGCGCAAGCCAGCACGAGCAAGACCACTGGAAAGCGTTGCATTTGTCCTCCCAAGACAGATTGTGTCCGGTAGGTGGGCGCTCGCAAGTCAGCGCCGCCCCCTCGACGAGCCCAGCGCCCGATTCCGGACCGTTTTCCAAAATATCACAAACATATGATATATCGCTTCCCGTGCCAAATGTCAATAGAAATTTGAGTGCCGATGGAGATTTTTGTGAAGGGTTAACTTGCGATGAGGGTTAGAGTTATGAGTTGGCCTGAGTCGTCTGTGGCCCGGATTTGAAGGTGCGAGACACATATGCCTCGCAACGGGCGGGTCTCTTAGGTTCAAGAGTCAACTTGCAACGGCCAGCTCAAAAACAGAAGGGATCTGGTGTGGAAGATGAGGAATCAGAAAAGAACAATGCGGGTAGTCAAACCCCGCTGGCGGATTCTTTGAATCAGAGAGTCCAGATTGGCGGTAACAGAGATTTGGCGACAATCTACATTGTCTTCAACCAGCTGAGATCTTTGCTGATGACAAGCTCGGTTTTTTCAGTATGATGGGTACCTTTCATGGGTATTGTCGCAAGCTGAAACTCATGTTCCATCGCAAGCCGCTTGATTTCGTCTGCATTGTCGTATGTCATCAGAAAGGCACCCTGAAGGGTCGCAGCTATTCTGAAGAGGTGAGGATGATTGACTTCCGAATAGCGATAGAGTCTTCTCCCTGCAACGGTGTACGGTGGGTCAATAAAGAAGACCGCATCGGAGCGGCGAGCATTCTCCTGCAGGACTTTGGAACCGTCACATTGAAGAAACCTGAGCCGATCTCTGTAGTTCTGAATGCCGACAATCCGATTGTGCAGCGTCTTGGGATACCACCGCGAGAGAAGCCCTTTGCCGTTCTCGCCGCGTCTGAGCAATCCTGCACCATTGGCCAGAATGCCGCCGTGGCTGACTCTGTTCCTCAGCAGGACTGCGAATGCTTTCTCTCGTGTATTTGAAGGAGTGCTCTCGAGCAGAGATTTGACGTTTGCCTGTGTCATGGAGAAACTCAGGATTCTGCGTGCGAGCCACTGTGCATCACCACTCAAAATGGTTTGCCAAACCGCAGCGACTTCCTCATCGAGCTCAACCATCAGCGCTTCTCCGACTCTTCCCTCTGCCACAGCAGTAAGACTGACGATTCCACCGCCAGCAAAGGGTTCAATGAGTTCCTTTCCCCAAGATTCACAGGCATTTAGCCATTGGCGAACATACGGAATAAGCCAAGTCTTGCCCCCCGGATACCTGAAGGGGCTTCTCTGCGGAACCGAAGCGACATTTATGATCTTTGGCCTCGCCGCCTCAAAGAGACCCAACTGATCTTTGCCTTGACCACTACTATGTGAGCGCAATGTCAGCGATCGTTGGCGCGTCAGGCGCATTTCCTTCGAGTTTCTCATCTAACTTGTGTTGAAGTACTACGATGAAATCTTCCATTCTGCCGGGCTTAGCTGTAGTGATCTGTCGTAGGGTAGGCTCAAACTCAGTGTAAACGGTCTTGATATGTATGAGCTTAAATCGTTTGTTTTCCTCGTGGAACCTTAGGTCATATAATAGCCAAGCTATGTCTGCCTTCGATTCGGGGACTTCTCTTAGGCCAGGAAGTGTTTCGAAGAAGGCTGTTTGCAGTGCAACGCTTTGCTTCTTGCCCCAAGCTTTCAGGATACCTCCCTTGTAGAGCATTTGCGGCGCAAGTCTTTTTCGCGAAGAGGACAGGAAATCTGCTTTTGGATAGTTGGGACCAATCCAACTGAAGCTGCTCAGTCGGTGTCGGGAAGACATATAGCGCTCAAACGGTTGGCGGATGTTTCCTGAGATATAGACAGCTTGAATTTCGAGTGAACCGAAATCGAGAATCCTGCCCCGCTCATCATAGGACACAAGAACCAAATCGATATTGCCAGCGACATTTCCATTCTTGTCGGTCAGTCGAACCTCGGCAAGCGATGTCCAAGAAGTGTCGGTCTCAAAGAAAAATTGCGCGGCATGCTCTGCTATGAGCCAGTCTTCTCTGAAGCGGACTGGGCACGTGATGATTGTCTGTCCCTCCTCGAATATGCTGCAAACACCCAATGGATCATTCGCCTTGTCCTTTGTGCAGGATGGCACCTTATTGTTAAAGGGGCAAAGCTTGCTTTTTCTGTACCGCCCGGCTTCCGGCGATTTGGTATCAATTGGAAATCCAAAGACTTCTGCCAGTGGATTTGAGTCCATCCAGGATTACCTCGTCAGAGTCTCGGGGAGTTTTAGCATTGAGAAGATACAGAAAGTTTTGGAGTATTCCAATTCTTGGTTCTCGTCCAGAAGCCGCACACCTCTCACAAATGCTCCTTAGATAAAAAGGACATGCCAGTGTTTCAAAAGAGGACGATACGGGTCGTGAGGCCGCGCTGACGGATTCTTTGAATCAGAGAGTCCAGATTGGCGACGGTCGAGTTCAGGCGGTCGTAAAGCTCAGGGTCTGTGGCAAGGCGACCTAAGGTCCCTTCGCCTTGGCGCAGGTCGCTGATGAGAAGGTGCAAATCGGTCGCCACGGTTTGCAGTTGGCCCGAGGCGCTGTCGAAATGCGCGAGCGACTGGCCGATCTTGCTCTCGCTGGTCTTCACGACCGCATCCAGGGAGGAGAGTGTCCCTTCAAGGTGAGAGATCGAGCGATTGAGAGACTCGCGATTCTCAGTAATCCACCCGGCGGCATCCCTGCTGCCTTGGTCAAGATTTGCTAGCGACCGCGAGATATGGAGCTGATTGGCGCTGTCGCCGACAATTCCATCAAGGTGGAGCAGAACGGAATTCAGATTCGTCAGCACCTTTCTGAAGTCTTCCGAGAATTCATCTATGAGACCGACCACCTCCGAGATTCCCATGGACGGCAGACCGCGCAGTGGTAAGTTGGTGTCCACCGGATGGCCTTCGGTTCCGGGATAAATCGAGATCACCGCGCCGCTCATGAGTTGCACAGTCTCGATAGTGATTCGGTAGTCGTTGAGAATTCGCACATCGTTGTCCACGAGGCAGCGCACAGCGACATGGTCGGGCGCGAGGGTGACACGCGTTACTTTGCCTTTCGGAACGCCATTGACCAGAACGAGGGCGCCGTTTTCGAGACCGACGATGTTTTGGAAGTGCACCTCGATAGGATACCGCTCGGCGCGCAGCTTGATGCCCTTGCCCCACATAATGCCGACCACGAGGACGGCAAAAGCAGCCAAGACCGCAAGCCCAACTTTGATTTCTGTAGCGCGACTATCCATAGACTATCCGTTATAGGGCGTGGGTTTCGTCGTCGGCAGGTCTTGGCAAAAAATCGTTACCCCAGCCTGCCGAATTTCACGTAGCGTCACTTGATCCCATTCGGAAACGAAGATGTAGGGAAGGAATTCGATACGATCCTCTCGGAAGTGCATCCCTCCCAAAGTGAGCGTTTTCATTGGCGCTCCCAGGCGCACCAGCTTCAGAGCGTCCACAGGATGTTCGAGAATAATCATCGGACGGCTATTCTTCAACTCGCCATTAGACCATATCTGCGCGGCAGTCTCGAGGGTGATAATGTCCCCCGTGGCTTCGGCGGGAATCAGGTTTCGCAGCGTGTCCGCGAAGGAGGGATCGCGCAGGATACGGTCGCAGGCGACATAGAGGGGGCTTAGCCGCAACGCTTGCACCCATCCCACAATGACCTGACCATGCAGCAGCCGGTCATCCACACGAACCAAGGGAAAGCGGAGTTTCTTCTTTCGCAGCAAGAGATTCATGGCTATTGTGGAATCGTCACTCCCTCAATGCACAGGAGACTTATGCCCCCGCATCAGCGAATCAATTGAACGCCGCGCAACCCATCCTCTCGCACGACTTCGGCCAATTCATCGAAGTCTTCGGTTGCGCGCTTGGTAAAGAAGGAAGTCAGCATGGGTAGATTGACGCCGCTGATGATAGCGAGCCGACTCGGAGAATCACACGCCCTACGGCATGCGACGTAAGGCGAGCCGCCGCAAAAATCCACGAACAAGATGGCGGGCTCCCCCGCCGGAATGCGAGACGCCACCAATTTGCACAATCCTTCGAGATCTTGGCCTTGATTGGAGATGACTTGCACCCCATCCTGAGGTCCCAAGAGAGCCTCCACACATTGCAGAAGTTCGGCACCCAAGAGTCCGTGTGTGATGATTAAAGCCTGAACCATCCTTTCTTCGACTCACTCGTAGTCTTTCTCCAGATAGGAGCGCACTTTCGACTTGTCGAGAATGGTCTCCATCAAAGCCCTGTTGAAATCCCGCGCTGGATGAAAACCGTACACCTTGAGATGGAGATTCAACGCGATGGTCTCGGCGATAACCGTGATATTCTTTCCGGGGTAAATCGGAAGACGAATATAGGGAATCTGGACGCCGAGGTAGCTCTTGTACTGATCTTCCAACCCCAGCCGCTCGTAATCCTGCTTTTCGTCCCAGTCCACGAGCTCGACTTCCGTTTCGACGCGCTTCTGCAAACGAATGGCGCGCACACCGAACATCTGGCGAACATCAATAATGCCGACGCCTCGAATCTCCATGAAGTGCTTGAGCATTTCCGAGCCTGTGCCAATGAGTACTCCCTCGGTTTTCTTAATCAGCATCACGACATCATCCGAAACCAGGCGATGGCCGCGTTCGATAAGATCCAGTGCAATCTCGGATTTGCCGATTCCGCTGCGGCCGGTGAAGAGGAGACCCGTTCCATAAACATCCACGAGGGAGCCGTGCACAACAAGCGAGGGTGCGAACTTATCGTCAAGGTAGTTGGAGAGGATTTGGCTGAGTTCTGTCGTGGAGAGCTTCGAGGTGAAGACGCAAATCGAGTGGGCTTCCGCAATCTCCGGCAACTCCGGTGGAAAAGCACCCACAGCACTGAGAACCAAACAAGGGATATCGAAGGCAAGAACGCGCTCCAAACTTTTCGCAAGTGCTTCGGGAATCAGACTTCGCAGGAACTGGATTTCCGTGTTTCCCAACACCTGCACACGATCATAGGCAAAGAGATCCAGGAAGCCGGCCAAGGCCAATCCGGGCCGATGCAGGTTCTTCTGAATGATAAATCGGGAGAGCCCTTTGGGGGAATTGGCCAGTTCCAGCCCTAACCTCTCACGCATGTCTTGGAAAAAAGCCCCGACTTGCAGTCGGTCCACCGATGCTCCTGTTCTCAATACTTATTGCGCATTTTGCCCTTGTATTTTCTGAGCTGTTGTTCCAATTTATCTACTGAAAGGGCGATAGATTTGCGAAAATCCTCGGAAGTCTCGGAGGCCTTCAAAAGATTCCCGTGAACCGTCAAAGCAACTTCGCTAATCTTGCTCTCTCTCTGGAATGAGAGCTCGATGTTGCAGTCAATAATGCCATCGAAATAACGCGTCAGGCGTTGCACTTCCCGCTGGGCATAATCTTTGAGATCGTCGCTGACTTTGAAATGCCGGGCGGAAATATTGGTTCTCATCGGCAATCCTTTCCTTTTTGGAATCCAACTGTCAAACTATTGAAAAAGTTGCTGGTGCGCCCCAACCCATGACCTTCAATCCACGGAGAGCGTGAAGCAATCCACAGGCCAATCGTTCGACTCCCTCGGCAGCCATCCACACCGAAAGCGGCGACCGCCGCTTACGAGTCATGTTGCTCGCGGGTGCGCTTGACTGTAGACTTGCCGCAACCGCTCCATAGAAACTTTCGTATAGATCTGCGTTGTAGAGATGCGTTGGTGCCCAAGCAGCTCCTTAATCGCCAACAAATCGGCGCCTCGGTCCAGGAGGTGTGTGGCGAAGCAGTGACGCAATAGGTGAGGTGATATTCCTTTCCCGGCGGCAATTCGGGATAACTCGCGATGCACGATCTGATAGGCGCGGAATCGCGTGAGTGCGCCGCCGCGGTCAGAGACAAAGAGAGCTCCTGTTTCAGCTTTTCCCAAGACCCCAAGATGCGCCTGCCGAGAGGTCAAATAGGTTTGCAATCGAGCGGTGACCGCTTTTCCGAAAGGAGCAACACGTTCTCGGCCTCCTTTGCCCATGACACGCACCGTCCCTCCTCCTAAATCCAGACGGCCCAGAGTCAGGGCAGACAACTCGGAGATGCGAATCCCGGTACCATAGAGAAGCTCAAGCAATGCACGATCTCGACAGCTTGCGAAATCCTCGCCGCAAGGTGATTCGAGCAGCGCCAAGAGGTCTTCCGAAGAAATGGCTCGGGGTAGATGCAGCGAAAGGCGAGGCACTCGGATGACGCTTACGGGATTGGCGGTCAGCAGCTCATTGCGAACGAGAGAATTCCCGAAGGCGCGCAGGGCGGCGAGCTTGCGTGCGATCGAACGGCGTGAAAGCGGCACGGCCAAGAGAACCGCCAAGAACTCGCGCACGAGGTCTGTGGAGAGACTCTCCTCCAGCGGTCTCTGTCCATGCCCCGTTTCATCCAAGAATTGAAGGTATTGGCGAAGATCGCTGTCGTAAGCCTCGGCGGTGCGAGGACTGAGCCCGCGATGCCGGCCAAGCTCAAGCAGAAAATCGGTCCGTAGTTCGCCCAGAGTCTTCATGCAGAGCTCAAGCTTCCTTGGCTACCTTGGCTTTGCACTTGGGACACACTTTGAAGATTCCCGCTTTGGTGGTCCGCTCGTCCATGTACGGGTGACCACAATCGCCGCAAGGTTCGAGAATCGGCCGATACCAAGAAACGAAATCGCATTTGGGATAGTTCGAACATCCCCAGAAGACGCGTCCCTTCTTGGAACGCCTCTGGCTGACTTTTCCCGTGCATCCTGGGCGCGGACAGTCCACTTGTTCGCCTTGTTCAAGCGACACGATGGTCTTGCACCCGGGATAACCTGAACAGCCCAAGAATTTCCCGTGAGGTCCCTGCCGAACCACCATGGGTTTGCCGCACTTGGGGCAAGTCTTGTCAGTGAGCTGAGTCGCAGGAGCAGGCTCCAGCGGCTTGATATTCTTACATGCCGGGAACGCCGAACAGCCCAAGAAGCGGCCGTGCCTGCCCCAACGAATGATCATCGGACTGCCGCACTTCTCGCAAACCTGGTCGGTGGTTTCTTCAGTCTGTTTGCGGAGTTCCTGGCGTTTCCCTTGCGCCAGTTGCAGCGACTGCTGAAATGGCTCATAGAAGTCCTCGACAACTCGCACCCAATCCGTCCGCTCGTTCTCGATGGAATCAAGTTCTTCCTCCATTTGAGCGGTGAAAGAGACATTGAAGATGTCCGGGAACTGACTCACAAGAATCTTATTCACCGTCTCGCCGAGCTCCGTCGGATGGAAACGGTGCTCCTTGCGCGTTACATAGCGGCGTACGATGAGTGTGGAGACAATCATGGCATAGGTTGACGGACGGCCAATCCCCTTCTCATCGAGCTCTTTTACCAGCGAACCTTCGTTATAGCGCGGTGGAGGCTGAGTGAAGTGTTGCTTGGGATTGAGTGCTTTCAATTGGAAGGTTTCACTCACAGTCAGTATCGGCAGCTCCTGTGCGGTTTCGTCATCGCCGTTTGAGGCATCATCATAGAGCTGCTGGTATCCCTTGAACAGAGTGCGCCGCCCTGTCGCTCGGAACTCACCCTCTCCAGCCTGGATAGTCGCCGTGGTGCTTTCGAATTCCGCCTCGGCCATTTGAGAGGCGATGAAACGCTTCCAGACAAGCTCGTAGAGCTTGAACTGCTCAGGCGTCAGGTCTTTTTTTATGGTCAGAGGTTCGCGATGCACATCGGTGGGGCGAATCGCTTCATGGGCGTCTTGTGCGCGCTTGCTCTTCTTGAACTCCCTCGGTTGTTTCGGTCGAGACTCATCGCCGAATCGCTCCGCGATGAACTGACGGGCGGCCTTGACCGCCTCCGGAGCGCTCCGCGTCGAATCGGTGCGCATGTAAGTAATCAAGCCGACCGGCCCTTCCTTGCCCAGTTCGACGCCTTCATAAAGAGCCTGCGCAACCTGCATCGTGCGCGTGTTAGAGAATTTCAAACGATAGGCGGCATCCTGTTGAAGTGTGCTGGTGGTATAGGGGGGCAAGGGAGCCTTTTTGACATTCTTCTTCACCAAGTCGGTCAATGTGAAGGTCTCGCTGCGGAGCGCTTCCACAATCGTCTGAGCAGCCGCTTGGTCTGCGATGTCCATGTTTACCTTCGAGCCTCGCCACCGAGCGAGCTTGGCTTGGAAAGCTTCTCCTTTTTTGGTAAGGAGGTCGGCTGTGATAGACCAGTATTCCTGTGGACCAAAGGCTCGGATTTCGGCTTCCCGCTCACAAATCAGTCTCAGGGCAACTGACTGGACTCGCCCCGCTGAAAGCCCACGGGCGATAACCTTCTGAATAAAAGGTGACACCATATAGCCGACAAGTCGGTCCAAAATGCGTCGCGCTTGCTGGGCTTCGACCTTAGCCTGGTCAATCTCTCCCGGCTCCGTCAAACCGTGGCGAACCGAGGTGGGAGTGATCTCATTGAAAAGCACGCGGCGTATGCGGCCTCCATCCAGGCCGATGATTTTCGCGAGATGAGCTGCAATGGCTTCTCCTTCGCGGTCAGGGTCTGTGGCGATGAAAATCTCACCGGCTTTCTTGGCGCTGCGTTGAAGGGATTTGATGATATTTTCTTTCCCCTCGATGATTTCATACTGCGGGCTAAATCCTTTGCGGATATCCACGCCGAGCGTCCGTCGGGGCAGGTCGAGAATATGTCCGACCGAGGCTTCAACGGCATAGTCGGAGCCCAGGTATTTTTCGATGGTCTTGGCCTTCGCCGGTGATTCGACGATCACCAATTTTCTCATCTTCTTTTCAGTCGGTTTTGCCATAGCTTCCTTTTTGAGAGCAAAAGCTTCAAGCATGCGCTCAAAGCTTTGGAAAACGGGACTTTCCTGTCCGTTTGATTGTCATTTTTGAACGAACTGCACTCCGACAAGTTCCCGCATCCTGGTCGCCCGCTCAGAGTCTCAATGGATGGATTCCGATGAGGAACGAGCATAGGAGATCTGAGTGGGTCCAATCCATCCTCGCGCATCACTTTCCAGAAGGTGTGATGCGACGACAAGCTTCACTTCATCTTCCCCTACCCGCACATTACCCATCATCAAGATCCGTTCCAGAATCGTCTCCAAATCTTCCGCATCCAAAACCCCCAGATGGCGCAACTGCAGCAAGTATCCATAGGCCTGCGAGCTCAGAAAAAGCTTCTCGACGCCGTGCAGAATGCGTTGAGAATGAGGCAATGAGGCATAGCCTTGCTGGGCGCGTTGAGCGCGCTTCTGGAAGCGTTCGATAAAGAGCGAAAGTGCTGTGGTCACTTCACGCGGGGTGTACCCTCGCGCCAAGAGCCCGTCCGAAATCCCCTCCACTTCATCCGGTCTGAG
>DYHQ01000068.1:0-7460 GCA_020724065.1 Candidatus Puniceispirillum sp.
AAATGGATTTCTATCTTGTGAAAACGAATAGCCAGGGCGACACGCTCTGGACGCGGACTTACGGGGGCGCCTCCAATGACCGTGCACACTCGATTCAGCGGACGGCGGATGGGGGATTCATCATAGCGGGCATCACAAACTCTTTCGGTGCCGGTGGCTTTGATGTTTACCTGGTGAAGACCAACAGCCAAGGCGACACCCGCTGGACGCGTGCCTATGGAGGAAGCGCCTTGGATCAAGCCTTTTCCGTGCAGCAGACAGCGGATGGCGAGTATATTGTGGCGGGACTTACTGATTCTTTCGGTGCAGGCTCTGCTGATTTCTATATTCTGAGAATTAGCAATCTGGGAGACACCCTTTGGACACGCACTTACGGGGGAATCGGCAATGACATAGCATATTCCGTTCAGCATTCGATGGATGGGAACTACATTGTGGCAGGAACCACAAGGTCTTTCGGTGCGGGCTCTGGCGATTTTCACCTTGTTAAAATCAACAGTCTGGGTGATGCACTCTGGGCGCAGACTTATGGCGGAAGCGAGCGAGAAGGAGCCTCTTCTGTTCAGCAGGTATCGGACGGAGGCTATATGGTCGCAGGATGGACTGAATCTTTCGGAGCCGGCTACGCGGATTTCTACCTTATTAAGACCGACTGCTTGGGCAACCCGCTCTGGATGCGCACTTATGGGGGAGACAGTTTTGATGAAGCCTGCTCCGCTCAGCAGACAGCCGATGGAGGTTATGTCCTCGCGGGATATACAGACTCCTTCGGTGCAGGCTACGAGGATTTCTACCTTGTGAGAACCGGGCCGGAATATCCGAATACAGGATATGTGACTTTGCTTTCCCCTGGCCCGACCGATTGGGGCTATCGGCTGCATTGGGTCAGCGGGGTGCTGGCTCGGCTCGCGTTCACCAACTTTTGCCCAGGCACAATCGGTTCTGTCGGAGGAAATGCTGTAGCTGCCGGATGGACAGTCGCAAATTATGGCGACTCGATTGTCTTCACCACCAGCACGCCGCTTACGTCGGGTTCTATTGACACCTTCTGGCTCTCGCATCCCTATTGCAGTGACTATGTGACTTGGACAGCGGGCGACAGTTCAGGCACGATTGAAGGGCCATTGCCGGTTGAACTCACGACTTTCCAAGCTTCTGCGGGCGATGGGCAGGTGACACTGCGCTGGCGGACGGAAAGTGAATTAGACAATGACCATTTTGTGCTCTACAAGCGCAAAGCAGGAGAAGAAGATTTCCGCCTGCTTGCAGAGATTCGCGGGCATGGAACGACAACGGAGCCGCATGACTATGACTATGTGGATCGCTGGGTGCAGAACGGCATTACCTACGAATATCGGATTTCCGATGTGGACATTGCCGGCCGCGAGACGATTCACAGCAAATTGTTTCCGCGACGCCTTCTCGGAGCATTGCTCCTCTTGATTTCGCCCTCTATCCCAATTATCCGAATCCTTTTAATCCTGCTACGACGATTCGCTATGATGTGAAAGAGGCGGGACTTATTTCTTTGAAAGTCTTTGATTTGCTCGGACGCGAGGCAGTGACACTTCTGAATGAGAGGATGTCAGCAGGGTCTCACACAGTGACATGGGATGCGGGGGCATTGCCTTCGGGCGTCTATCTTTGCCAAATGGGGGCGGAAGGATTTCAAGAGACGAGGAAGGTGGTGTTGTTGAAGTAGGGTTTCGCGCTGGGTGAGGGCACCCACACGCGGCGGCTGGTTCACTGGTAGGGTGGGCATCTGTGACGCGCCGGCGGAAATACCGGGCGAATTGGGAGATTCGCCCCCGCGACCGTCAACGGGTCGGCGGCAAGCAGCCGACACCGCACAGTGGGGATCGACAAATGACATAAGCCCTTTGTCTGACAATATGAAAGCCGCGCGGCATCTGTGCCGCGCGGCTTCTTTGTGTCTTGGACTGTCGAATATGGATTACCTCAGTAGCAACATCTTCCGTTGCAGTACGAAGGAACCAGTTTCGAGGCGGCAGACATACACACCGGATGGCGAATCCCCTGCGTCCCATCCGACGGAGAAGGCACCTGGAGTCAGGTTCTCATTCAGAAGAGTCGCGACCCGTGGCCGAGGAGATTGAAAACGATCAAGCGCACCTGACCAGCCTGTTTGACATCGAATGCGATGGTAGTCTGAGGATTGAAAGGATTCGGCCAGTTTTGATGGAGAGCATACTCATCCAGTAAGGACTTCTCACGGCGTTCTACGGATAGCTCCGGTCCGGTCTTTACCAGCCAAAAATCGTACAATCCCGCACCGAAAGACTCGGTGTTCCCCGCCAGAATGAAACCGCCGTCCGTCGTCTGTCGAAGGCAGGTGCAGCCATCGGTGGCATCCCCCCCAAAAGTGCAGTTCCAAAGGCTGTCTCCGTTTTCGTTGACTTTCATGAGCCAGAAGTCTTTATACCATGTATGCCCTTTCGTTTCTCCTCCAAAAACATAGCCCCCATCGAGGGTGCGTATCAAAGAGGTGCACCAATCCCAGTCCACTCCCTGCTCCGGATAATACGGCCCATCAAGCCTTCGGCTCCAGAGGCTGTCGCCATTTTCATCTATGCGAATCAGCCAGACGCTGCTCGTGTTCCAGTCGTGAGCGAAGGAATCGGTATTTCCTGCCAGGAGATAGCCGCCATCGGGAGTCTCAAGAACAGCCGTACACCGGTCACATTCACCTTCGCCGAAAGTGCGACTCCAAAGCGTATTCCCGTTCTCATCGGTCTTCGCCAGCCAGAAATCGTACAATCCAGCTCCCCAAGAAGCCGTCTGACCAGCCAAGATATAGCCTCCTTCCGAAGTCTCTGTAACGGAGTTCCAGAAATCCCACCAGTCAGAGACTCCCGGAAAGGCGCAACTCCAAAGGCTGTCTCCATTAGCAGCTGTTTTCACCATCCAACCGTCCCAATCGCAACAGGATGGAAGAACCGTTCTGCCGACCGACACATACCCGCCGTCGCGAGTTTGCGCAGCCGCGCGACACTCACTGTCGCCAACTGAGAAAGTGTGGCTCCAGACACTGTCCCCGCTTGCGCCCGTTTTGCACAACCAGAAGACTCTTTTCCCCTGACTGTTGTGAATCGTCCCAGCAAAGACAAATCCACTATCGGCTGTCTGGTGAATAAAGCAGCAATCATCATCATTCCAATAATTGCCGTAGGTACGGTGCCAGAGGATATTCCCTTCCGCGTCCGTGCGAACCAACCAGATATCGTAACCGTGGGTGCAGTACACATTCTGCACTTTCCCTGCGAGAATGTAGCCGCCATCGGAGGTTTGTTCCACATACTGGCAGATTTCGTAACCGAGGCCATAGCCGATTTCACCGTAGGTGTGGCTCCAGAGGCTGTCCGGAGGCTGTGCATAAAGCGTGGCGAAGAACGAGAGAAAGGCCGAAACTGGCAGGAAGGAAAAGAAAGAAGAGCGTTTCATCTGACACCTCTAGAACTGTTGATTTCCGCTGTGATCCGTGCTGTTGTCTACCTTTCAATATACAATATCACCTTCCGAGAGTCAAGAGAAAATTTCGCAATGAACAACTTTTCCTATTTCAATAGAGAGTCGTTTGACAACCTACTTGCGTTATCGTATATTGAGCCACTGGGTAAATCCTATAAAAACACATGCCGCTACCCGTCATTGCCATTGTGGGGCGCCCAAATGTGGGCAAGTCCACACTTTTCAATCGCATCATCGGCAGTCGCAAGGCCGTGACCGCCGCTGAATCCGGTGTGACACGCGACCGCCATATCGCCGAGGCGGAATGGGCAGGTCGCGCATTTCTTGTGATGGATACGGGTGGATGGGTGCCGTCGTCTGACGACATTTTCGAGGAAGCGATTCGTGAGCAAGTGGAATTCGCATTGGACGAATGCGACCTTGTGTTGTTTGTTGGAGATGCTCAGACGGGTCCCACCGACGTGGACACGGACATTGCACGCATTTTGCAACGCGGAAAGAAGCCGCTCATTTTTGCCGTGAACAAAGTGGACAGCCCGAAACAGGAGGCCGAGACAAGCGGCTTCTACTCGTTGGGTTTGGGAGAGTTCTTCGCATGCAGCGCGGTCGGTGGCAGAGGTGTGGCCGAGGTTCTCGACAAAATCATCGAACAGTTGCCGCCGGTCGGTGCAGGCGAAGAGCTCACGCGCCCGCGCCCGCGCATTGCGATTGTGGGACGTCCGAATGTCGGCAAGTCATCGCTCGTGAACGCGCTCCTGGGAAAACCGGAACGAGTCGTCACGCCGATTCCCGGAACCACTCGCGACAGCTTGGATTCCGTGCTCACCTACTACGGACAGAAAATCACACTGATTGATACAGCAGGTTTGCGTCGTCGCACGAAGATCAAAGAAGCGGTCGAATTCTTTTGCACTCTACGCAGTCAGCGGGCGATTCGCGAGTGCGATGTGTCGGTCGTGATGGTGGATGCCGCGCAAGGAGTCGTGGCACAGGACATCGAAATCCTCGACCAAGCGGCGCAGCTTGGCAAAGGACTGATTCTCGCCGTGAACAAATGGGATTTGATTGAAAAAGACGAACGAACCGCGGATCGCCTGACGCGAGAACTGCGCCAGCGTCTCGCCACATACGATTATCTACCCATGCTCTTTGTTTCTGCGTTGGAGAGAATGCGGATACATCGCCTTTTGGAAGTTGCGATGCGCATTTTCGAGGAGCGTCAAAAGCGCATCGCGACGCCGGAATTGAATCGCTTTCTCAGTAAGATTATGAAGGATCGGCCACCGCCATCCTTGAAAGGCAAAGATACGCGCCAGTTCTATCTGACGCAGGTGGAGACCGAGCCGCCGACTTTCATCTTTTTCTCCCACCATCCGAATCTTGTCTATGAGCCTTACAAGCGTTTTCTTGAGCGCCGTTTGCGCGAGAGCTATGGATTTGAGGGAGTCCCGCTACGGCTGAAATTCCAGAAAAAATAGCATCGCATCTCGATTTTGCCATCACAACGGAAGTCGTGGTGCCCGGAGTGTCTGGCGGATTTAGCTATGGTCTCAGAACGGACATGGCAAAGCGCGCGAAGCTTGGGCAGCGAGTGCTTGTTTCCTTTGGCCGTCGTCGCACGACGGGTTTCCTTGTTTCTTTCCACGAAAAAATTGATCCGCGCGCAACAAAAGCGATTTTGGAGGTTTTGGATAGCGAGCCCGTTTTCAATGAAGGTATCTTGCGCTTCACTCGATGGATGGCCGAGTACTACTTGTGTCCTTGGGGAGATGTGCTGAAAGCAGCGCTTCCCGCGGGCATCACTCTGGATGAACAGCGCCGATGGGTTCTTGAGGTTGCGCCTAAGGATGATAAATGGCATGACTATTGTCGCCGTCATCCGGATGCTCAGCGAGTTGTGGATGCGTTATCATCGGGCCCTTTGACACCCGAAGCTTTGAGGCGCGCTCTTCGAGTTTCGCGGCTTCCGCTTGAGGCGAGGCTTCTTCGAGAAGCCGGGATCATATCTTATAGACCTGTACTTTCGCCGCCGCGTGTGAAATCAAAGATGGAGGCGATTGTTTCGCTGGCAGAGGACAGAAGATCAGAAAATATTGAAAACCTCCTCGCGAATTTGGAGACACGCAGCGAACAGCGAGTCTTGCGCGATGTTCTCGAAGCCGGGTCCGAAGGAATTCTGCGCGCCGAACTCTTGAAGGGAGCAACCACTGCGCGGCGGCAAGCTCTGGGCAGACTTCTTGCGAAGAGACTCCTCACTTTGCGATTGGAGGAAGTTTCACGATGGGTTCCGGAGCGTGAAGAAGCTCCGAAGATTATCTCGCCGACGGAGCTTATCCAAGCGCAAGAGAAAGCGCTGGAAAGAATTCTGCCTTCGCTCTCTGCGGAGAAGTTCAGAGCCTTCTTGCTCTATGGTGTAACCGGTTCGGGCAAGACTCAAGTATATATCGAGGCAATCAAGGAAGTCCTGCGCATCGGAAAGACAGCGCTCGTGCTGGTGCCCGAAATCGCGCTGACGCCTCACTTGTGGGCTCGTTTTCGTGCGGGTTTCGGAGACCGCGTGGCGATTCAGCACAGTGCGCAATCACCTGCGGTTCGCCATGACCTTTGGCGAGGAATTTTGCACGGAGATTTTCCGGTCGTTATCGGCGCGCGCAGTGCCGTTTTTGCGCCGCTGAAAAAGCTTGGGCTCGTTGTCGTTGACGAGGAGCAAGAAGCAACCTTCAAGCAGGAAGAGCCTGATCCGCGCTACCATGCACGCGATGCGGCGCTCATGCGGGCGCATCTCGAAGGAGCGGTGGCATTGCTCGGCAGCGCCACGCCCAGCATGGAAACGCTCTATCAAGTTCGGCAGGGCAAGTATGAATTGCTGATGCTTCCCGAAAGAGTCGGCGGCTCCGTCTTGCCACAAATTTCAATTATTTCACGGCAGCATGAGGATGTCAAAGAGGTCGCGCCTCTCTCGGATGCGCTGGTTGCCGAGATCCAAGCGATTCTCGTATCTGGGGATCAAGCAATTCTCCTGCAGAATCGGCGCGGCTATGCGCCCTTTTTAATGTGTCGCCACTGCGGATTTATTCCAAGATGTCCCGATTGCGCGATCAGCTTCACCTATCATCGCCTCGGCAAAAGCCTGCGCTGTCATTATTGTGATCGTCGCGAGGAAGTGTCTGATGCCTGTCCACGATGTAGCGCACCCGATCTCGCCTACGAAGGTGTCGGCACGCAGAGATTAGAAGAGGAGCTTGCTCTTCATTTTCCTCAGGCGCGGCTGCTGCGAATGGATTTGGACACGACGGCTCGGCGAGGCGCGCATGGACGAATGATTGCGGCCTTTGCGGCAGGAGAATACGATATTCTGCTTGGAACGCAGATGGTGGCGAAGGGTCTCGATTTCCCGGGCGTGCAACTGGTAGGCGTTGTTTCGGCGGACACCGAGCTTTTTCATCCCGATTTTCGAGCAGCCGAGCGCGGCTCGGCATTGCTTACGCAAGCGTCCGGTCGGGCAGGGCGGCGAGAACGAATGGGCAAGGTACTCGTGCAGACTTTCGCGCCGGAGCATCCGGTCGTGAAAACGGTTTGTGAGCAGGATTGGCTTGGATTTGCCGAACAGGAGCTGCAGAGGCGCGAGGCGGCGAGCTTTCCGCCCTTTGCGCGGCTTGTGCTTGTGCGTTTTTCTGGCAAAGACGAGAGCAAGGTCGCAAAAGCGGCGCTGCGTTTTCGCTCGCTGTTGAAGAGCGAAGGTGGCGTCGAAACTTTGGGCCCCGCGCCAGCGGTTCTCTATAAGTTGCGCGGCAAGATTCGCTATCACCTGCTCGTTCGTTCGTCACGCATGCGCGACGAAAGCGGCGCTAATCTTCGCCGCGCCGTCAAGCAAGCCCGCGACGAATTCCACCGCACGCGCGCCGAACCCGGCGTGGGAATTGAAATGGATGCGGATCCAGTTTCGATTTCGTAAGTCGCCCGTTCTGACC
>DYHQ01000068.1:7560-12161 GCA_020724065.1 Candidatus Puniceispirillum sp.
CATTGAACATCTGTTAAGTCGCATCAGCGATCTGGTGTGGGGGCCGCCATTGCTCATCTTGTTGATGGGGACGCATCTTTTTCTAACATTTCGGCTTCGGTTCATTCAGAAATATCTCGCCAAAGCCATTCGCCTTTCGTTCAAGCGCACGCGAGAAGGCGAAGGGGATGTGAGTCATTTCGGTGCGCTGACAACCGCTCTGGCGGCTACCGTTGGCACAGGCAATATTGTCGGTGTCGCAACCGCAGTAGCCGCTGGCGGACCCGGAGCCGTGCTATGGATGTGGCTCACGGGCGTATTCGGCATCGCCACCAAGTATTCCGAAGCGTTACTGTCCGTTAAGTATCGCACCACAACCCATACGGGGATGTTCGCCGGTGGGCCGATGTATGTCATTGAACACGGCATGCGGAGCAAGAAACTGGCCGTCCTATTCGCCGTTTTCACAGCCGTCTCGGCATTCGGAATTGGAAATATGGTTCAAGCCAACTCAATCTCGTCAATGGTGCATTCAACCTTCCATGTGTCATCGTGGACAACGGGAATCGCCATGACCGCCTTCACCGCTCTGGTGATTTTAGGTGGCATCAAATCCATCGCCCGAGTCTGCGAGACACTGGTTCCTTTCATGGTGGTATTCTATGTTGCAGGTTGTGCGGTTCTTCTCGTGTTGAAAGCGGACACGCTACCACAGACAGTCGCTTTGATTGCGCAGAGCGCATTCACCGGTCACGCGGTCGTCGGTGGGTTTGTGGGAGCGGGGGTTCGGGAGGCGCTGCGTTACGGCATTGCGCGAGGCCTCTTCTCCAACGAGTCCGGCTTGGGCAGCGCGCCCATTGTGGCCGCAGCCGCGCAAACTACGACGCCGGTGAGACAAGCGCTGGTATCGAGTACCGGAACATTCTGGGATACGGTGGTCGTGTGTGCCATCACGGGCTTGGTCGTGGTGAACTCGGGCCATTGGATCCACGGGCTGAACGGTGCGGCGCTCACCAAAGCGGCCTTTGGCGATTTCCCAATGATTGGCCCGGTTGTTCTGACAGTGGCGCTGCTGACTTTTGTTTTTTCCACGATACTCGGATGGTCGTACTATGGGGAAAAGGGCGCGGAGTATCTTTTCGGAACTCGCGTGATTCAACTGTATCGCTGGCTGTGGGTGGTGGCGGTCATGGTCGGTTCAGTCGTGTCTCTCAAAGCCGTATGGACTTTTGCCGACATTACCAATGGTCTCATGGCCATCCCAAATTTGATTTCTTTGATTGTGCTGAACCGAGTCTTGGTCGCTGAAACACGAGAGCATTTGTGGGAAGAACCGTAGGGCAGGAGGCATGATGGAAACCGAGAATATGATCTTTAATCCGCTAACGTCAAAGCGATGGCCCGACTTTGAAAAGCTCTTCGGCAAGAATGGGGCGTGCGGGGGGTGTTGGTGCATGTGGTTTCGCCTCACGCGCGCTGAATTTGAGAAGCAAAAAGGCGCGGGCAATAAAAGAGCGATGAAGCGAATCGTCAATTCCGGTGAAGTTCCCGGAATCCTCGCCTATGTGAGAGATGAACCGGTTGGTTGGTGTTCGGTCGCGCCGAGAGAAACCTTTTCCCTTTTGCAACGCTCGCGTATTCTGAAGCCGATAGATGACCAGCCCGTTTGGTCCATCGTCTGCTTTTTCGTGGCGAAACCCTTCCGTCGTAAAGGCGTCACAGTCAAACTCCTCGAAGCGGCAATTGACTATGTTCGCAAGCAAAGCGGCAAAATCGTCGAAGGTTACGCTGTAGAGCCGAAAAAGGATTCCGTGCCGGATATCTTTGTCTATCAGGGTCTGGCAGCCGCCTACCGCAAAGCCGGATTCGTGGAAGTTCTTCGCCGTTCGCCCACGCGGCCGATTATGAGATACTTCATTCGATGAGAATTGCGGGCAGATCAGTCCCCGCTTTCGCGGGGATGCCTCGGCGAGAAGGGGATCGTGAAGAAATCGTAGGGGCGGCGTCTGCGACCCGCCCGAGGCAATATGATGAACCTTCTCGAAGCACATGCCTCCGAGCAAATTGGCATTGTTCGCGAGCTTTTTCAAGAATATGCGGCGTCTTTGGGATTCGACCTCTGTTTTCAGGATTTCGAGCGAGAGCTTGCCGAACTTCCCGGCGACTATGCACCCCCAAGCGGGCGATTACTTTTGGCGATGCTCGGGGACGAGGTCGCGGGATGTGTCGCACTGAGGAAGTTCGCCGAGGGCGTTTGTGAGATGAAGCGGCTGTATGTGCGGCCGCAGTTTCGAGGAAGAGGAATCGGGCGCGCACTCGCCGTGGCGACTATCGAAGCCGCGCGCAGAATCGGCTATCAGAGCATGAAATTGGATACGGTTGCTTCGATGGCGGAAGCCACTGCACTTTACAAGACATTAGGATTCAAAGAAACCGAGGCGTACCGATACAATCCTGTGCAGCCGTGCCTATTCATGGAACTGAAATTCCGTGAATGAAAAAGCCGCCCGAAGGCGGCCTTGGAAACTCAAGTGGGGACAGGCCTACTGAGCCTGTTTTCTTATTTCAGGGGCGGTCTCGAGAAGAATGCCTCCATCCTCGGCCCTGATTTCTACAATAGGTCCTCCGCTGCCCAAGGTATGATAAAAATCGTTGCGGTAGGAGGTTTTGGAAAGGCCGGGAAAGTCGGCTGTAATGCGCCCATCTTCGACTCTTGCCTCAAATGTTGCGGCGGTTGAGTAGGGGAAAGTCCATTCAAATCGCCCATCTTCCATTTGCACATCGTAGGACCCGCCTGCTGCAATTCCCGCCTCCAGTTCAGCCCGGCCGTCTGAGAATCGGAGCCTCAATGCCAACAGGTCGCCATCGGAAACCCGCAGGCTGCCATCCGCAAATTCCGCTTCCAAAGCCCCTCGAAAATCGTAGAGCTTGGCGGAACCATCCTCGAAATGAATCCGAAGATTCGGGCTGAAAGTATCTCGTATTTCCAAGTGACCATCTTCAAATTCGACGCGGATTGAGCTCTGGAGGTCATGGAGCAGAATATGTCCATCCTCTCCGTGAACCTCCACGGCCAACCGTTGGGGTATTCGGACGACAAAGCGATTATCTGTTGTCCGGGTGACTACAATTCCGAAAACGCCGGCGTGTTTGTCAATTTCAGCAATGACCAAGGTTTGCCCGGATTTC
Organism: Candidatus Puniceispirillum sp.; assembly: GCA_020724065.1. Classification (GTDB taxonomy): domain Bacteria; phylum Electryoneota; class RPQS01; order RPQS01; family DYHQ01; genus DYHQ01. The sequence continues at coordinate 10,729 of DYHQ01000068.1, forward strand.
CGAACCTCGACATCATGGAATTCGTTCCCTCCCCAGTACCAACCGCTGATGGCCTTATGAAACTCCGCGTGAACCTCCACGGAATCGCCATCGTAGCCTTCAACGCGCACATTTTCGGAATGAATGAGGACCCGGCTCAAATCCGAAGCGTCAAAGGTCTTTTGGATGACTCGGTCGTAATGCTCGGTTCGTGCCTGAGCCGACGGCGCGACCAGAACGGCGGCGCACAATGCCAAAAGTAAGACAGGTATTCCCTTCACACTGCCCTCCGAAAATCCGCACAATCCTTCACCATCTTATACGAGTGCTCAAACTGCGCAATGTTTCACTTCGTCTTGGCATTTGCCCGCCCGGATTTCCTGTCTGTTACGAACTCTTTCAAAGTCTGAGCATTTCGGGCCGCGTAGCCGCCGATGTCGTTGTTAAAATAGACAAATACATCTCGTCCGGTTTTCAGCCATTTCCGAATTTGTCGGGCGTCGGCGCGCAATTGGCCGTCAGAGTAGTTGCCGTGGTAGAGAGCGGTTGCCCCATGCCGTCGCACATAAATGTAGGAGAAATCGTCGGGCAAATCTTCTTCTGAGAAGGGCCAATCGGCTCGGCAGATGGTCATTCCCGCTTGCTGAATGAGAACGAAGACCTCGGGGCAAAGCCAGCTCGCCTCGCGGAATTCAAAGGCGTGCAAAGGCCCGCGACATCGCTTCTGTAAGAGGTTGACGAACATCTCAAGACGCTCCAAGTGAATCTTCAAATTCAGCGGCAATTGCCAAAGAATGACCTTGAGTTTGTCGCCCAGTCTCGAGGCTCGCTCGAAAAAAGCCGAAAGAGTTTCCTCACAATTCTGCAGCGCGTGCACATGGGTGATGAGCCGACTGCCTTTGAGGACGAAGATGAAGTTCTTCGGCGTCCTGCGATGCCAAGAATCGAAGGCGGCGACGGTCGGCAACCGGTAGAAGGTTACATTCAGCTCGACCGTGTCGAACTGGGAGCTGTAGAATTCAAGCCATTCCTTCTGTGGCAACCCTTCGGGGTAGAAAACTCCGCCCGCCCAATGATTGTAGGTGAAGCCGCTGGTGCCGATGTAACAGCGCGAGGACATGAACTTATTGACCGCCCCCAATTCACGCACTCCATGCGAGTTTGGTCTGGCCATCGGAGCTTCTGCACAAACCCATGCTGTTGAAGGGCTCATCGGTTACTTGGTCATAGAGGAAGCTCCAAACGGCAAATTCAGGCTGAAGCGGCTCAACAAAGTCAAAGAATCTCGTCACAAATTCCGCCTGTTCGCTCTCGCTGCTCTCCCAGCCTATCGGAGAGGGATTGCTGTGCCAGCCGATTTCGGTGAAGGCAATCGGCCTGCTGGTGCGAGAGCGGATCTCCGTATAGTAATCCGCGGAAATTCCCGAGGGAGCCGTGAACACGAGGGCGGGGTA
>DYHQ01000069.1:0-8299 GCA_020724065.1 Candidatus Puniceispirillum sp.
GAGTTCGGTCGTTACGATTGAGAATGCCATATTTGGCGGCGCGTACTTTCAATTCAGCGACGGCTCGCCCACGAGCTTCACGACTCTCTATGGTTGCACATTCCAGAATGACGCCACGGTCGCGTTCTTCAACGGTTCCTACGAGCGCCAGATTATTGACAGTTGCCGATTCACCGGAGGACATTATGCTGTATCAGTGGATTACGGCGGAGCTACGGTGAGAAATTGTCGGTTCCAAGACATAGAGAACTGGGCTATTGATCTTTATGGGGCTACCGGCAAGTACCATCACAATTGGATTGAACACTGCGGATTTTTGCAATGGCCTCAAGTGGACGCCTCAATAATGTGCAAGGCATCGAATCCTTCCCTTTGGTGCAACTATGTCACGGATATCACCAATCGCGGGCTGTGGGCGATTAGCTCAACGCCGAAACTGGTCAACCCGAGCGAATGGCCCATCCCCAAACAACCCGGCTGGAACGAATTCCACGCAGTCACGGGAGCCTACATTACACTTCTATACATGGAGAACTCGAATCCCGTCATGGCTTTGAGGGATAACTATGCAACGAACTACTTTGAATTGCCAAATCCAGCGCCACAGTATTACAACAGATTTGGCTATTATGTTGGAACCTCTCCGAGAATCAATGCAGAGGGGAACTGCTGGGATCCTGGCCCTGGTGATCCGGAATGGGGACTACATCTATTCTATCCATGGAGTGTTTGGGATTGGAATCCTGTGCCGCCCGAACCGGGAACCGGGTGGCTGTGATGTCCATTGTGTCGTCACGCCGCCTCCTGAAGAGGGCGGACAGCAGAGTGGTGAGCCGGAAGCGATGTTCCAAGAGGCAGAATCGGCAGATGATAGAGGAAACCATCAACTGGCCCAGGACCTATATCGGGCGATCATAAGCGATTATCCAGAACACATCTTAGCAAGTGCCTCGGTATTTGGACTCTTTTGGGCTACGAAAGAGGCTCAGGAATCCATGCTTCCTTTGGCTTCTGAACTTGAGGCCTTGCGCGACGATCCGAATGCGCCTCAGACGCTTGTTTTGTCAGCAAGGAATGTCGCAATCCAGTGCAAGATTGCAGACGAAGCCTATCAAGACGCCCTTGTGGATTATGGCGAGATCATTGCGAATCCGCTTTCATCGTCCGATTCCATTCATGCGGTCATTGACTCGCAGCTTACAGCAGCTCTCGCCTCAGGCAACTCCATTTTGGGCTTGGATAGATGCGCGGCGGCTCGAGCTCGGGCTTTTCGTCTCAAAGGATGGCACGAACTGGCGATTAACCTTCACCGACAGTACGTAGAATTGTCGAATGGGGAACCTCCTATGGCCGAGAGCCTAATGCCACTTCCGGAGCGATTTGAGCTGGCTCCTGCGTTCCCCAATCCGTTCAATCCAATTACAGAGATCAAGGTCGCTTTGCCACAGGATGCCGAGGTAAAATTTGAAGTCTTCAATATGCTGGGTCAGAAAGTGGCCACCCTCGTGAATAGACCAATGCAAGCGGGATTTCACTCCGTGAGGTTCGAGGCTTCGCGTTTGCCTTCAGGGATCTATATATATCGTATCAAGGCAAACAACTTTACGGATGCTAAGAAGATGCTCCTGCTTCGATAGGGAAAGAATGCGCTTTCTTCATCTCATACTGCCCCTTTTCTTCCTCGCGTTCGGAGTGGGGATTCTATTGGGTTGGATATTTCCGGGAATGCCGCGGGGGACGGGACTGAGGGAGATGTTGGGCTTTGTGACGATTCTTTTCGGGCTATACCGCGGAGCCGTGTTTCTCTTTGCGCCGCCTGCGCCGCGACGTCCCTACGGCGGGTTTCGTGAACAAATTCTGGGAGAAAAAAGCAAAACCTCTACGGGGGATCATGAATCAAAAGACTTGTAGTTTTGTCGTAGTGGGATTGATTATGCTGGCTTTCGCCGGATGCACCCCCACCGAGAAGAAATCCACACCGACTGCCGGTTCCGCCTTCATCTATGCCTCACCAGCAGTCGAAGGTTTGGGAGTGGAACTCGCCAAAACCTTCGAGGCCTTCTATCCCACCGCGCGCATAGACATCGGTCAGCTTCGCGCCCGTGCGGCTGTTGAATCGCTGCTTTTCGGCAAGCAAGAGGAGATTTTTCTGGACAGGCCTTTGACACAAGCCGAGTCCCTTGCCGCCGCGCAGCACGGCATTCCGATTTATCAGTATCCCGTGGCGGCGCTTCCTCTCTATTTCGCCGTGCATCCAGAAAATCCGGTGCGAGCCATTGATTCCGTTGGGTTGCGCAACTATTTGACAGGCACTTGGGAGAACTGGGAAGAGGTCGGTGGTCCCGATATCCCTTGCCATCCCTATATATCGCTTCCGGGAGAAGGCGGGTGGGAAGTCTGCATGAACTATTATGGCTTCTTGGATACAGTCATCGCTGTCGTCTGTTCGACACAAGCGGACCTTGTGAAGAAGGCGGAAACCGACCCGGGCGCCTTAGCGGTGTTGTCGCTGTCTATCAAGAAAACAAACCTGCGCAAGCTCTGGTGGCGAGCAGGTACGATTGAAATCCCGCCTAACATAAAAACCATTGTGGAAGAACCCCGCTATCCCTTCAAGCTCACCCTCACCTATATCACGAAGCGTCAGAAACAGGATGTGGCCGCCGGTTTTCTCACCTTCATTGTCTCCAACGCGGGTCAGAAGGTCGTCGCGGACGAGGGGTACCGTCCTGTGACGATTCCTGTTCGTATCGTCGAAATGTTTTGAAACCAACTTTTCAAAAAATCACAAGAATGGAACTTCGTGCTTCAGATGCAGGACTTACGCTTGCTTTGCCGCAACAAAGAATGACCAAAAGGCCGATTCAAGAGACAAATCTAAGACATAGGAGGGATTCATCGTGGAGTCTCGAGCAGTAAGAAAGTGGATGATGTTTCGCATGATGTTCATTTTGGTCCTAATCAGCGGCGCCGGGCTGACTTATGTAGCTGCGCAGCCGATGGGTTTCGTGGATACGGTGGGAACGACCTATACCAGCCGACAACACAGTGGCGAGGTGGGGCGGATGATTGCCCTCGACGCTTTTGGCCTCGTTCATGTTTCCTGGATGAACGCCATGGATGATAATGTTCCTCCTACGGAGCGGCATGTTTTCTACAATTGGCGTTCACCGGAGGGAGAATGGATTATGCCCGGTGGCTCCCGTGTTGATCCATGCTCTCGGGCCGGCTACGCCAGTCTGGCCGTCCAGCCTGAAGGACGGGGCATCGTTGCCTACCATGGCACTTGTGCGGGCGGAGAAGTTCGAGCCCATGTCTGTGTGGATTTTCTTCCGGGAGCGGATGCGTTCGAGTGTTTTGAATTTCCAGAACAACCGTACATGATGATCGAGCCTCATGTCGCGTATGACATCAACGACCGGATTCACGGGGTTTTTACGGATATGACGATGGAAGCGGACTCTTTTGGCATTTGGTACTCTTCCGTCACCTATGACACCAACACTGGATTCTTCGAAGGGACCCCGGTCTTGCGGATGGGAGCGCAGCTCTTGACATCCCACAATGTGGCCTGCTCACGCCACAGCACGAGAGTCGCCGTTGCGTGGAGCGCGCTACGGCCTGATTATGAGGGCAGTTATCATCAGTATAACAACGACATCTTCTTGATGCTTTCGGAAGATGGCGGCGCGACTTGGAGTGATGTAATCAATGTCACTTCTTTCTATCCACCCGATATGAGCGCTTTGCCCGATACCCTTCGCGCCGATCAAGATACCCTGCGGTCGTTCAACGACTGTTCGCTTCTTTTTGACCAGAACGACTATCTACACATCGCCTTCACCACCATCGGTTACTGGGCCATTGAGGACTTGACATCGGTCACAGCCGGCATGATTTGGCATTGGAGTGAGGAGACCGGTGTCTTCTCGCCTTTGGCTGACGGATGGGAAGAAATTGACGGCACACTCCCCAGCAGCCTTGATCGCATAGTGCAAAGACCTTCCCTTGGAATGGACACATTGAACGGATTTCTCTACTGCACTTACATGCGCACGAATCCCGAAGACATCCCGCCGAGCGGATCTGCCTGTGCAGATATTTGGGCAACCGTTTCCACGAATGGGGGCATGACATGGGCCGAAGGAACAAATCTCACACGAACCGTTGGGAATGACTCTGTCTCAGCCCACGAATGCGACGCATCCCTGGCGGAAATCGTGAACGGAAAGCTGCACATCTTCTATGAGACCTACCACAGAGGCTCGCCGAGTTTGAATCCCATGATTTATCAGGAGGTCGAGACAGCCGATATTCCTGCAACGCCGACGATTCCTTGGCGGCCGCTCCATGTGGACTACTCTCACACGCCGCCAGCACATTTCGGGACACGCATCGCATTTCGGCTTTTGCCGAGCTATCCGAATCCCTTCAATTCCGTGACCGTGATTCCTTTTGAGTTAGAGATTCCTACGAAAGTCTCGCTGATTATCTATGACATTTTGGGGCGGGAAGTCACCTCTTTGATAACGGAAGAGAGGCTGCCGTACGGCATTCATCGTGTCTCGTGGGCAGCACCTTCGCAGGCCAGCGGCGTTTTCTTCGCCCACTTGAAAGCGGATGGCAAGCAAGCCGTACAGCGATTGGTAGTTGTGAAATAGACAATCGAATGAAACAGATTTCTTTGCCTCTTGGACGGAGGACGGTAACACTTGAAGTTCCCGACGATGCCGCGATTCTGCAGACTGGCGCGGCCCCGACATTAGAAAATCCGGCCAACAGGATTTCCGAGGCGCTGGCCAATCCGATTGGCTCTCCGGCGCTGCGGGAAATCGCAGAGAACAAATCAAGAGCCGTAATCCTCCTTTCGGACTTCACGCGTCCCGTCCCCCACAAAATCATCTTGCCGCCAATCTTGCACGAGATTGCCGGTGCAGGCATATCGCCCAAAAACACAACGCTTCTTTTTGCAAACGGCTTGCATCGGCCGATGAATGAAGAAGAAATTGCCGAGAGTGTCGGGCGTGAAATCGCGGAGACATATCGAATCGCCAATCATCGGGCGAGTGACAAAGAGTCACTGACCTATTTGGGCACTCTCGATGAGAAAATCCCCATTTGGATTTCTCGCTATTTCCTTGAAGCGGATTTGCGAATTCTGACAGGATTGATTGAGCCGCATCTTATGGTGGGCTTTTCGGGTGGTTGCAAGGTTGTCGCGCCGGGGATTGCGGGTGAAGAGACCATCAAAGCGCTGCATAGCCCGCATTTCTTAGAAGATCTGCGGTGCCGCGAAGGCGAAATCGAGAACAATCCGTTGCAGCAGACCATTCGCGCCATCGGGCAGAAAACCGGTGTGGATTTCATTCTGAATGTCGCTTTGAACGAGAAGCGGCAAGACACGGGCATTTTTGCTGGACACGCATTGGAAGCCCATGATGCGGGTGTGGCGTTTTGCAGACAATGGCAAGAGAGTGAATGTGAGAAGGCGGATGTGGTCGTAACGACCTCAGCCGGATGGCCGCTCGATGCGACATTCTATCAGGCAATTAAGGGATTGACCGCCGCACTGGCTGCGCTGAAAACCGGTGGAACGATGCTTCTTGTCGCCGAATGTTCCGAGGGATTGGGCAGCGAGCCGTTCCGAGAGGAACTCGCGACAGTCGAAGATGCCACCGAATATGTCCATCGAATCACGCGCCGCTCCGAGGTGAAAATTGACCAGTGGCAAATCGAGGAACTGTGCAAAGTGCTGCGTCGAGGGAAAGTCGTGGTCTATTCGCCTCGATTGCTCAACGAATATCACGGGACACTATTTGAGGTCACGAACGATTTGACCGGAGCCTTTCATGCAGCATGTTCAAAGAGGCAAAACACCAAGATCGCAGTGATTCCTCAGGGCCCTTATCTTCTGCTGCGAAACCGAAATTGATAGATCATTGATGCACCTTTGTCCGCGCTAATGAAAAAAGCCGCATCGCGAACACCGTGCGGCTTTCTTTTTCTTGTCGTTTCATGACACGAGTTTTCGCGGTGTGGGCTGCTTGAAGCCGACCCGTCTGTCGCGCGAGGTGAGGGCACCCACGCGCGGCAAGGAGAAGGTGAGAGTACATGCGCGGGGCGGGAGCGCCGAGGCGAGTCACCCAACAGCAGTTTTTCGCCGAGGAGGGTCATCAGACCCTCCCGCAACTACTTCAACAGCACCATCTTCCGCGTCTCTTGAAATCCTGCCGCCTCCATCCGGCAGAGATAGAGGCCCGAGGGCAAATCGTCGGCATTCCAATCAATCGAGTAGGTGCCTGCCGGAACGATGTAATGAACGAGCGTCGCTACCTCGCGGCCAAGGAGATCGAAGATCTTCAGAGAAAGGAGCCCCGTTTCTTTCACATCATAGCGAATCGTGGTGGAGGGATTGAAGGGATTCGGATAGGGAGCATGAAGCGCAAAGTCCGTCGGGATTGCAGCAGCACTGGGCGTCGCTGAGACAATCTGCTCGTGAACCGTCTCACGACCAGCAATATCTACATCGGAAATGCGATAGTCATAAGCGATGCCGTTCTGTACCCAGTGATCCACATAAGCATAATCATGCGGCTCCGCTGTTGTGCCATGCCCGGGAATCTGCGCCAAGATGCGAAAATCTTCTTCATCGGCTTTGCACTTGTAGAGCACGAAATGGTCATTATCGAGTTCGCTCTCCGTCCGCCAGCGCAGTGTCACTTGCCCGTCGCCTGCAATCGCTTCGAAAGTCGTGAGTTCAACTGGCAGAGGCCCTTCAATCGTTCCCGAGCTATCGCCCGCCTGCCAAGTGACAAAGTCGCTGCAAGTCGGATGCGAGAGCCAGAAGGTGTCAATAGAACTCGAAGCGAGCCATGTGTCACTTGTGAAGACAATGGAATCAGCATAGTTCACTGCCACCCATCCTGCCGTCGCTGCAGCCCCGCTTACGGAGCCCATAGTGCCGCTGCAGAAGTTGGTGAATACGAGCCGAGACAGCGCTCCGCTGACATGATGCAAGCGATGGCCCCAATCCGGCGGCCCAGGCGAAATCAAAGTCACATAGCCCGCATTTGGATATTCCGGTCCGATCTTCACGAGCCACATGTCGTAGTAGCCCGCTCCGAACGATCGGGTGCATCCGCCCAGGATGTATCCGCCTTCAAGAGTCTGTTGAATGCTATAGCATCTATCGAGGAGACTCCCACCAAAGGTTCGGCTCCAGAGGCAATTCCCGTTGGCATCTGTCTTGACTATCCAGAAATCACTTCCGCCGGCACCAAATGACAGCGTGTACCCGGCCAAGATGTAGCCACCATCTGCCGTCTGCTGAACCGAAGAGCATTGTTCATCATAACTTCCCCCAAAAGTCCGACTCCAGAGCAGCTCGCCATCGGCACCTGTTTTCACGAGCCAGAAATCTTCCCAACCCCCGAAGGAAGTTGTGAATCCGGCCAAGATGTAGCCGCCATCCGCCGTCTGCTGACTGGAAGAGCAGCCTTCGTACCCCCCTCCGTCGTAGGGAATGCCCCAGAGCTCATTTCCGTCGGCGTCGGTTTTCACCAGATAGAAATCAAAAGAGCCCGCACCCATATACTGGGTGGATCCCGTCAAAGTGTAACCTCCGTCCGAGGTTTGGTGAACGGAAGTGCATTGCTCATCGTACCACCACCCATAATTGTGGTCCCAAAGCTCCACGCCGTTTTCGTCGGTTTTCACAAGCTAGAAATCCAAAGCTCCTGGGCCGACGACCGTCGTGAATCCAGCCAAGGCGTAGCCACCGTCCGAAGTTTGCCGAACACAAAAACACTCATCCCAATCGCCTCCCCCGAAAGCTCGACTCCAGAGACTATCGCCATCGGCATCGGTCTTCACCAGCCAGAAATCTCCATCCCCAACTCCAAAGGACCAGGTGCCGCCTCCCAAGATATAGCCTCCATCTGAAGTCTGCTGAACAGACCAGCATCTATCGGCTTCAATCCCCCCGTAAGTGCGCGTCCAGAGGGTGTCGGGCGGCTGGGCGAAGCTCGCCTGCATGCAGGCAAGTAATATCGAAATGGACAACATGCTCCGCATAATTTGCCTCCACATTTATCTTTGCGGTTATTGTCTGGCCAATGCCATGGGTCTGTTGTATTCTCAGGCGACGGGTTCCCACTGTCATCCATAATATACAGCGCGCTCAGCCGGATGTCAAGGGGAATTTCGTGTTCTTCTCGAGGTTGTCAATCTCGCGGGCACGGCACGCCATGCCCCTACGCCCGTCGTGCCATCATGGCTCTGGAGAGTCTGAAGCGGCGCG
>DYHQ01000069.1:8309-11966 GCA_020724065.1 Candidatus Puniceispirillum sp.
GACTCAGGCCAACGGCTCAGGCTTGCGTTTCTGCCGCAACCCTAAGCGACATTTCTTCCGCTTCGACGATGGTGGTATGGAGGCGTTTGATGACAAGGAGCAGCGCGAAGAATGCCAGGAGCGAAACGAACGCGAGAATGGAAAAGAAGCTGCTATGGTTCATTCGATCCCAGAAACCTCCGAAGAGTCCCGCAAGATAGCTGCCAATTCCTGAGGCGACAAACCACGCCCCCATCAGCATGCCACGCATGCGAGGCGGAGCAAGTTTCGAGACCAGCGAGAGACCCATCGGAGAGAGACATATCTCGGCGATGGTAATAATGGCATAGGTTCCGACAAGCCAATTGACACTGACGCGCCCGACATCGCCGCCGAGTCTCCCTGCCAATGTCATCACGCTGTAGGCGGCCACCGTGAGCAACATCCCAATAGCAATCTTCGCGGCTGTCGAAGGTTCCCAGTGCCTCGAGCGAAGTACCGTCCAGAAGAGCACCAGAAGGGGCGTGAAGAGCAGAATGAAACTCGGATTGATCGCCTGAAAGAGCTCGGGTGAGAGAGCGGTTTGGGTATTATCGCGCGCCCAAAAGGTCAGAGTAAAACCGTTCTGTTCGAAGGCCATCCAAAAGACAATGACCACGGCGAATATCATCAGGAGAGCGAAGATACGGTCGCGCTCTTGTCGGTGTGTGAGCTTCATCTCTTGGATGGGTGATGGATTGGAAGATAGGGCCGGTGCCGTCTCACCTGCAGCGACATGCTTTCGGAAAAGCGTGAAAATCGTGAGTGCGAAAATCATTCCCACGCCGGCGGCCCCAAAGGCATAGTGCCAGCCATAATGGTTGCGCAGATAGGAGGCGACCAGTGGCGACATCAAAGCGCCGAGATTGATGCCCATATAGAAGATGTTATAGGCATCATCGCGTTTTTCCGGCATGTCCCGATAGAGATTGCCCAGAATGGTCGAGATGTTCGGTTTGAAGAGGCCATTGCCAATAATAAGGCAACACATGCCTGCGAAAAAAGTGGGGAGGGGCGGGAATGCAAGGAGCGCATGACCCATCGCCATCGAGATTCCACCGAGGACAATCGCTTTGCGAAATCCCAGTACACGATCGGCTAAGAGGCCGCCGAAAAGCGGCGTGAAATAGACCAGCCCGATGTACCCACCGTAGATTTGACCGATGAGCGTCGTGCTGAATTTCAGACTCTCGCTCATATAGAGCGCCAGAATCGAGAGCATGCAATAAAAACTGAATCGCTCCCACATTTCCGTGAAAAAGAGAACGGCGAGCCCGGGAGGATGCTTATGCTTGACAACGGGCGCTTGAGGCGCGGTTTTCAGTTGCACTAAACCTCGATGATTTGCCTTTTCCCCATTCTTGCATCAATATTATTTCCGACGCAATTGGCCGTAGTGGCACATTTGAATTGTTATTATAATGGATTTTTCGGGCAAAAGCAAGACGGAACGGTTGGCGAATGGGAAGAGTTGCCTGTTCGATGAGGCGAGACTCCTCGAAACCCACTCCGATGCAGATTTGAAGTCCTTGATTTGCCATTTTCCTGAATTCGTCGTATATTAGCATCGAGATAATACATAGCAAATTACGAAGAGCTTTTTGGGCATCTTCAGAAGGAAATTCTCATGGCTGACCCCCGCTATCTTGACCTCGCGCGCGTCCTTGTGCGCTACTCGATTGAGCTCAAACCCGGCGAAAAAGTCCTCGTCGAGACATTCGATATCCCTGGAGATTTCGTGGCCGTTCTGGTGCAGGAAATCTGTGACGCCGGCGGATTGCCGGTATTGGAGATGAAGAGCCAGTATGTTCAGAGAAAGCTCTTGCTGAACGCCACGGAGGAACGGATGCAGTTCATCGCGGGAAGCGAGCTTGAGCGGATGAAAAAAATGGACGCCTATATCGCCGTCCGCGGCGTTTTCAATGCCAAGGAATTCTCGGATATCCCCGGCGACAAGATGTCTCTCTATGAGCGCATCTGGCTCAAGCCCGTGCATCTTGAGCAACGCGTCCAGTACACGAAATGGGTCGTCCTGCGTTTCCCCTCTCCACCGATGGCGCAAATGGCGAAGATGTCCGTGGAAGCCTTCGAGGATTTCTATTATCGGGTTTGCACGAAAGTGGATTGGGCGAAGGCATCGCGCGCCATGGATCCCGCCGTCGCGTTGATGAAAAAGACGGATCGGGTGCGCATCGTTGGCCCCGGAACGGATTTGCGTTTCTCTCTCAAGGGAATTAATGTTCAGAAATGCGACGGCCACAAAAACATTCCCGACCTCGAAATCTACACGGCGCCCGTCCGCGATTCCGTCGAAGGGGTCATCCAGTACAACACCGGCTCAAGTTTCCGTGGTTTCACTTTTGAAAATGTTCGGTTCAAATTCTCGAAGGGCAAGATTGTTGAAGCGACGGCCAACGACACGGAACGGCTCAAAAGTATTCTCGACACGGATGAAGGAGCGCGCTACATTGGGGAATTCGCCTTGGGATTTCATCCCTACATTCTGGATGCGATGGATGACATTCTCTTTGACGAGAAAATCATGGGCTCGTTTCATTTCACCCCCGGCAATGCCTATGTGGGCGAAGCGGACAACGGGAATCGCTCCGCGATTCACTGGGATCTTGTTCTTATCCAAACTCCGGAGAAGGGCGGCGGGGAAATCTATTTTGACGATGTCTTGATTCGCAAAGACGGGCGATTTGTTCACGAGGCCTTCACAGGATTAAATCCTGAGAAGCTGCGCATCGAGTGAAATCCCGATAACAAAACGGCCGCCGGAGCTCATGCTCGCTGCTCAAGCGGCCGGTATTCTTGCGCGCAACTCCTTGGTTGCGCGTTTTTTGCTTCACGACGCCACTTCAACTTTGTTTCAGAAAATGCGCGACGGCATCGTAGAAATCAACAGGATTGTCTTCCATCAGACTGTGGCCGCTTTGGGGAATGACGACGACTGGCACATTGCCTTGATGAAGCGCCTTCTCAAGATGTGAGGGCATGCGGCTATCCGCATTCTGCAAATAGAGTTTGCGGCAGGGCAATCGGAGGAAACGAGAGAGTAGGTCACCCGTGTCGGAAAGGTGAACGAGGTCGCGGCAACTGTGGTACATGGCCTCTGGGGTTGTCTTTTGCAGAGACTCGAGGTAGCTTGAAGGTGATCTGCCTGCGGGAGAAACTTGAGCCGCGAACTCTGCCTTGAACTCCTCAAAGCCCTTGGCCGCAAAGGCCTCCCAGCCCATCTCAAAGAGACGGCGACTGTAGAAGCAGTCTTCAGGTACGAGATTTCCGACGGCGTTTGCGAAATGGGTCACCTTCCCGTGCCATTCTTCCGCCAGACATATTCCTATCGCTCCACCCATGCTGTGAGTGACGACAGCCAGGTGAGAAATCCCAAGAGATTGGCACAAGTCGCTCAGAAGTTTGGCCTGAGCCTGCATGGTATAGGAGAAATCGCTCGGTGCCGTGCTATGACCGAAACCTGCAAGATCAGGAATCAGAAGGGCTTGGCGTCCAAGGCCGGGCGCAACAAGCGCACCGCGAAAGCATCGGCTGTCCGCTCCGAGGCCATGGATGAAGACGACAACGGGGCTGACTCAGAAGTAACTGGGTTGGCCTTTCGTTTTATGTATGTGATCGGTG
>DYHQ01000070.1 GCA_020724065.1 Candidatus Puniceispirillum sp.
CACTTCCCCACCAAAAATCAAAAGGGGCCATCCCATACTTATGGGACAGCCCCATGTATGGGAGAGCATGGAGAATGGACGATGCGAAGATTCGAAATTCGTTGGCAATTATCTTAGAATCGTGGGGAGTAAAGTGATTTGTTGGTTCATCGGGCCTTTTCGCGGAGGATTTCGCTGGCGCGTTTCAGTTTCTTTTGTTCGGCGGCGCTCAGACCGTCGTAGCCGACGCGGTTGATTTTGTCGAGAATCTCGTCCACTTCACGGCGCACATCATCGAGATATTTTTCTCGCTTCTGCTGTGCGCGGACTTCATGCCCTTGCCTATGCAATCGCACCTGCCAAATCAAGCGTGCGAAGAAAGTCTCCCTTTTCAGATAGAGATAGCCGATAACCATTCCTCCCAAGTGCGCCAAGTGGGCAATGGAATCGCTGGATTGGATAGACGCAACGAATTCAATCACTCCGAAAATCAATGCAAACCATTTCGCCTTGATAGGAATGACGAACCAAAGATAAATAACGCTGTCAGGAAAAAGTACCGCGTAGGCGACCAAAAGTCCATAAATGGCCCCCGATGCGCCCACCGTGGGTACCGTCGAGTTCATGTTGAAAACGAAGTAGCACAATCCGCCGCCCAATCCGGTGAGGAAGTAGTATTGAAGGAATCTTTTCCCTCCCCAAGTGCGCTCGAGAGTCGAGCCAAACATCCAGAGGGCAAACATATTGAAGAGAATGTGCATGAAGCCATGATGAAGGAACATATAGGTCGCCAGTTGCCAGATCCAGCCTTTCGTTAGGATTAGCCGCGGGACCAATCCAAAGTGGATCGAAAGGAATTGCTCAGCTTGCAGGAGTCCTTGGAGCACGAAAATCGCGACATTGGATATAATCAGGAAACGGACGACCGGCGTCCAACCCATACTGTAACCGATACTCGAATAGCCACCGCGTGTCAAGGCATTTTCCTCAATTCTGATTCCCTCTAATATAGAATACTTGTCTATGATTTGCAAATGGTCGCGTTCATGAAGACCTGCGAGGAGAAAGCTGTTTGACAAAGAAGAGAGGGCTTCGTATATTTTGCGGCGTGCCCCTCGCTTTGCAGTCTGGGCAACGAATACGAGGCGCAAATTCCATTGCCGATAGAAGCGACCGTCCGATACGAATCCCTTTCAGGTTTCAACACGATTTGGGCCCGCGCTGCCGAAGGCGCCGATTCTTTGCGGCAGCTTTTTCTAAGAGCGCTCGCGGAACCGAAAAGTGTTGAAGCGGCATGCGAAGCGCAGCTTGCACAGCCTCGTGATTGGGGTGCGCTGGCGGAGATTCTGGAGGCAGAGGGCAAACGCTATGGCGTGCCCCCGACCGCGTTATCACACCTCGAGGCCTTAGCTGCAGGCAAAGCCGCGGCGGTCGTTACCGCGCAACAAGTCGGCTATCTTGGCGGGCCGTTCTACACTCTCCTGAAGGCCTTTCACTGCGTAAAATTGGCCTCTGCGCTGGGGAAACGGCTGCGAATACCGATATTGCCCATCTTCTGGCTCGAAGGAGAAGACCATGACCTTGCGGAAGTGGCCGATTCGTATTATCTTGAGAAAAGCGGGGAAATCGCCCATGTGGCCTTTTCGCCAGAGCAGCCGGTTGCCAACTTTGAAGTCGGCCACTATGTCGTATCTCCAGCAGTTTCGCAGCACATTGACGCACTGGCAAGTGGAATCGGCGAGCACTGCGACGCGGAGGCGCGATTGCTTCTGGAGGATTGCTACGCAGCCCGAACATTATCCGAAGGCATGGGACACCTCTTGGCAAAGCTCTTGGGAGAGCATGGCCTCTTCGTCATCGAAGGCGGTGCACCGGCTCTGAAGAAACTGGCCACACCACTCTGGGCGCGCATCATTGAAGTGGGCCCGGCTCTGCACAAGCTCCTCCACGGACGCGACATTTTGCTTTCGAAGTTAGGCTTTGCACCGATGCTTTCACCGACTCCCTCGGCCTACCCTTTCTATCTTATAGGCAGAGAGCCTATTCGCCAAGTCATTGGCTATGATGGAACATTGCGGAGCTCAAACGGAGAAGAAAAGACTTTGACATTGAATGAGTTGCGTGACCGTGTGACATCGCATCCTGAAGATTTGTCTCCAAAAGCGGCCCTACGCCCTCTCTATCAGGATTTCGTGTTGCCCACGGTCGGTTATGTCGCGGGACCTGATGAAGTGGCCTATCATGCGCAAATTCAACCGTTCTATACAACATTGTCTGTGGTAGCTCCAGCACTTTTTCCGCGACTGTCTGTGACTCTTGTTGACGAAAAGGTGATGCGCCTGAGTCAGAAATCCGGTCTTGGCATTCGAGATGTCTTGCAGAGTGATTTCGATGCACTATCGGCGCGAATCTTGGAAGATGCCGATAACACTTCAGTCGCGGCGCGTCTTCGGGAAACGCGAGACAAAGTGCAGGAAGCAATGACTGCTTTGAGAGAAAGCCTTGGCGAGCTTGATCCCACGCTTCAGGATTCTGCCGCTGTGAGTCTGGGGAAGATGTTGCATCTTCTGGATGAGATTGAAGAGAAAGTGAGGCGGGCCCAGAAGCAGAAACATGCCGTCACGCTCCAGCGTCTAAGAACAATCTTCACCGCGCTCAAGCCGCGAGGTTTACTGAACGAACAAGGGCTCTCGACGGCCTATTTTCTGCTGCGGTATGGCAAGGAACGGTTATTGGCAGCTCTGGACGAAGTGCCACTCGAAGCTAAGAACCATGTTGCTGTCTCGATCACCGGATAGGCTCCCGCATATCCCTATTAGAAGAGGAAGCTAATCATGGAAGGAAAAAGACTGATCGAACGCCTAAAGTTGACGGGTTTCTTGTCTTATGGGAGCGAAGGAATTGAGCTTGCTCTGGAACCCCTTAATGTTCTAATTGGGCCCAATGCGTCGGGAAAATCAAATCTTCTGGAGGCAATAGCTATTCTCCGCTCTACCCCGACGGATCTCACTGCGCCGATTCGAGAGGGAGGAGGAGTTGCTGAGTGGCTTTGGAAAGGCGGGACACCAGCACAAACGGCTGAGATTGACGCTATCATCAATTATCCTGGCAAGATGTCGTTGCGCTATCGGCTTACTTTCGCGCAAGTAGGACAGCGACTTGAAGTAGATGATGAAGCGATTGAAAATGAGCGACCTTATCCTGACAAAGATGATGTGTATTTCTACTATCGCTTTTTTCACGGGCGTCCCATGCTAAATGTATTTCATGATATCACACGCAGCCTAAAGCGAGAGGACTTGAGCCCAGATCAATCGGTTCTGTCACAACGAAAAGACCCCGATACGTACCCGGAAATCACATATGTTGGCAATCAATTCAGCAGGATGCGGTTGTTCAGAGAGTGGAATCTGGGCCGCTACACGGCGCCTCGCCTTCCTCAGAGACCTGACCTCCCAGGGGATTTCCTATTGGAAGATGCAAGCAATTTGGGACTTGTTCTGAATGATCTCGAACACCGACCGGAAACTAAGCGCGCAATTAGAGAAAGACTGCTGGAGTTCTACAGTGGTGTCGAGGAGATCACAACCCGCGTGCACGGTGGAACAGTTCAAGTATTCATCCACGAAAAAGGACTTAATCAACCCGTCCCGGCCACAAGGCTCTCAGATGGTATGCTCCGCTACCTATGTCTGCTAACGGTGCTCTGCCATCCGACACCACCTCCTCTGATCTGCATTGAAGAACCCGAATTGGGTCTTCATCCTGATATTCTGCCTACGATTGCAGAATTGCTTATCGAAGCATCACAGCGAACTCAACTTATTGTCACCACTCACTCGGATGTGCTTGTTTCCGCTCTGTCTGAAGTGCCAGAATCGGTCATAGTCTGCGAACGCGATGAGACAGGAACGAAGTTGCGTCGCCTCGAGGCTGAGCCTCTCAAGGAGTGGCTGGAGAAGTATTCGCTGGGTGAGTTATGGCTCAAGGGTGAAATCGGGGGCACACGATGGTGAAGGAAATTCGCATCTATGTCGAGGGATGCGGAGAGGGCAAGGATACAAGGGGAGCATTCCGCGAAGGGTTCAGCAAGTTCTTCGGCGATATTGTCACTGAAATACGTAAGCGTCAAATTAGATGGCAAATTGTTGCTTGCGGTCCGCGAGACAGAGCATATGACGACTTCCTTACCGCTTTCAGGAGCCATCCAGGGGCATTGAATATGCTACTGGTAGATTCAGAGGACATTATCACCGAAACTTCGCCTTGGCAGCATCTTAGGAAACGGGACAATTGGCTCGTGCAGGGATTTGGAGACGAACAGTGCCATCTGATGGTTCAAATAATGGAGGCTTGGTTCCTTGCAGATAAGGAGGCCCTGAAAAATTTCTATGGCCAGAGTTTTAAGATGAACGCTTTGCCACAAAATCCCAAAGTAGAGGATATATGCAAAGACGATATACTTGTCGGTCTGAGGGGCGCCACGGCTTCCACAAGCAAGGGCGAATATCATAAAACGAAGCACGGACCAAAAATCCTATCTATGATAGATACAGAAAGGGTGCGCAATGCCGCCCCGTATTGTGATCGCTTGTTCGCAACGCTACTCAAAACAATAGGAACATTGTAAAGCCAGGTACCTTCATGAAGCCAAATCCTCTCATCTTCCGCGAATACGACATTCGCGGCGTTGTCGAGCGAGATTTTCGGAAAGAAACGGTCGTTACTCTCGGACGAGGCATTGGCACTCTGATGAAACGGCAGGGGGCGAGTGAAATCACGCTCGGACGCGATGGCCGCTTGAGCTCGGAGCGAATCGCGCAGGAACTTGCCGAGGGACTCTCGTCATGCGGATTGAGGACTACCGACAGCGGTCTTTGTCCGACACCGGTTCACTACTTCTCGATTGCTCATTTGAAGAAAGACGGCGGTGTGATGGTAACCGGTTCGCACAATCCGCCGGAATTCAACGGCATCAAACTCACCCTCGGAAAGGGATCAATCTTCGGTAAGGATATTCAAAAAATCCGACGCTTGATTGAGGATGAAGACTTCGAGAAAGGTTCTGCTCCGGCGATAGAGCACTACGAGATTCTTGAGCCTTACATCGAGCATATCGTGAAAAACCTAAACCTGCCGCGAGGCGTTCGTGTGGGCATGGATTCCGGCAATGGCACGGCAGGGCTGGTGGCGCCAGCCATTTTCCGCGAACTCGGCTGCGAAGTTTACGACCTCTACAGTGAGGTGGATGGTCGGTTTCCGAATCATCATCCCGACCCGACGGTCGAAGTTAATCTGGCAGATCTCAAGAAACTCGTGGCCGAGAGGAAGTTAGAGGTTGGTGTCGGATACGATGGAGACGCAGATCGCTTGGGGGCGATTGACGGAAGCGGGCGCGTACTCTGGGGTGATCAACTGATGATTCTCTTTTCGCGTTCGATTCTCAAGAAGAATCCGGGCGCAGCGATTATTGCGGATGTAAAGTCCTCGGACAAATTATTCGCTGATGTCAAAGCGCATGGCGGTCGGCCTATCATGTGGAAGACGGGCCATGCGCTGATCAAGCGCAAATTGTGGGAAGAAAAGGCGCTTTTTGCCGGAGAGATGAGCGGGCATCTTTTTTTTGCCGACCGCTATTTCGGCTATGACGACGGCATCTACGCCTCGGGTCGCCTCATTGAGCTTGTTGCGCAGTTGGACCATTCCATCGAGGAGGAGTTGGCGGATGTTCCGCCGACTTCGACAACGCCCGAGATTCGCGTGGATTGTCCCGATGAACGGAAGTTCGATGTCGTACAAAAAACGCGCGATGCCCTGCGACGAAAAGGGTTGCCGATTTTCGACCTCGATGGCGTGCGCGTGACCTATCCAGGGGGGTGGGGTCTGGTGCGTGCTTCCAATACGCAACCGGTGCTCGTGCTTCGTTTCGAGGCTGATTCGCCCGAGCGTCTGGCCCAAATCCGCAAGGAAGTTGAAAATACACTCGCTGAAGCGGGAGGTTTCTCGCTGTCATAGTTTTTGCCCGAATTCCCCGCCGTGCCACAAGCAAACAGGGAATTCGGAAGTCGAGGAACTGGGAATCATGCCCAAATGGCCTCATGCAAGTCGGTTTGTGGTGGCAAGGTTTTGTTGACCCATGAGATTAGGGAGTGAGCGAGAATGATCTGCAAAGCCTGTGGTAAGGAAATCACCCGCGAGAATATGTATGAATCGAAACAGGCGGGAATGGAAGGGCACTACCATTGGAAGTGCTTCATCGCCCTCTGCAAACAAAACAACAAGGTCGGCGCCCAGCGCATCGAAGGGATGGCCGTCTCCAGTGGTCTCTACGGAGACATCGTATCAGGAAATATCGAAACAGAACCTCTCGAAGGCGATTGAGTATCTCGCCCGTGACCCGTTGAGCCGCAGGGTTCGCGGTGGTACAGGTGGTCGCGAGAATTTCCCTGTCGCTTCGTTTTTTTTGCCACACTCACTTCATCATCCTTTTCAGATCATCTATGCCTACTGCCGCGGAGCCGATAACATAGCCGATCTGTCGCCTGGTCCGACCAGCGCTCTGAAAGCTCTCGATACCTGGGAACAACAATTGGAGGCGGCCTTCGAAGGTAAGGCCGCTTTGCCGCTCTTTTGCCGCCTGCAAGAGCTGCTCCCAACCTATCCTTTGCAGAGGAAATCCTTCTTGGATTTGCTTATTGCCTTTCGCCGAGACCAGAAGCAGACCCTCTACGAAACGCGCGAGGAGTTGTTGGACTATTGCACCTATTCAGCGATACCGGTCGGACGGCTTCTCCTTCAGGTTCTCGGCAAAAATGAACAACGCTTCCATGAACCGGCGGATGCTCTTTGTGTTGGACTTCAGTTGGCGAATTTCTGGCAGGACCTTTCCCGAGATCGTCCGCGGCGGGAATATTTACCGACGGAAGATTTGGCTCGCTTCGGTCTGCGTCGCGAGAGCCTCGACTACAAACCAACTCCGCCTTCACTCTCGAAACTTATTCAGTATGAAGTCACTCAGACGAACCCATATTTCCTGCGGGCACATCCGCTGCCGAAAACGCTTAGGGGCAGGGTGGGATTTGAAGTCGAGCTCATTCGGCAAGGGGGCCAGCGCGTTCTCCAAAAAATTGCCCAGCGCGGAGCTCATGTCTTCTATGAGCGCCCCACGCTTGGCCGCATGGATTGGCTGCGCATTTTTCTCCGTGCGCTTCTCTGATGTTTCACAGTGCCACAATCCCTTCTGCAAGAATGTCGCCTAATTCCGCGCAGGTGTTGCGCGAAGCCTACGACTATTGCATAGAGGCGACTCGGCGCTCGGCCCGCAATTTCTACTACGGAATCCGCCTTCTTCGGCGAGAGCGCTTCGCATCCCTTTGCTCCCTCTATGCGTTCTGCCGCGAGTTGGATGATGCGGTTGACCGCAAAAATCCACACGAAGCCTCGCAACTTTTCACTCTCCGCCGACAACTTGTCAACAGCGGGCATCTGACAAATCCCGACAAGATCGGACTCGCCTTCGCCGACACGATATTGAAATATCAACTTCCGAAGCATGTTCTTCAAGAACTCATTCACACCATCGAATCGGATATCGCGCTCCGCCATCTTGACACTATGCAGGAAGTGCGGTTGTATGCTCATGGAGTCGCCTCAACGGTGGGTCTCTGTTGCGTACGCATATTCGGCATACATAATGGCCGTGCCGACGAGTTTGCCGAAGCTTTGGGCATCGCACTTCAGTGGACGAACATCCTGCGCGACATCGAGGAAGATCATTGCCGAGGACGCTGCTATCTGCCCCAGTCCGAATTGCACAAGTTTGGCCTGACCGTGGAGGATTTGCTGACGAACGAGAAAACGGAACAGGTTCAACTTTGGTGGCAGGCCGCCGTTGAGCAAGGACGCGAGCTTTTTCAGTCCGCTGGAAAGACATTCCCTTCAGATTACCGGCGACGACTCTCCCCTGCCCTTGCCATGGCTGCTGTCTATCGGATGATTCTCGAAAAAATGGCGCGCCAACCAACCCAACCACTTCGTCTTCATCCAATCCAAAAACTTCTGAGTGTTTTCGCGGCCCTTCTGCGATTATGGAATCCCTTTCGGTGAATCATCCACCGGTCGCCATCGTCGGAGGTGGTATTGCTGGAATCAGCGCCGCCTTTCATCTCTCGCAGTATGGCGTACCCATCGTTATTTTCGAGCAGGGCAATCAACTGGGCGGTCGCATTCGCTCGTTCTATGACGACGGATTCGATGCCGAGCTCGACTGGGGCGTTCATATCGTCGCCGGAGCTTACACTGAGTTTCTTCGTTTGCTTCGAGCTCTCGGCACTGACAAGGAAATGCGCTGGATTCGGCCACTCCATCTTCCTTTCAAAGGCATTGGCACTCCTACCTATCATCTGCAGTTTCGACGGCTCCCAGGCATCTTGGGTCCGCTGACCGGCTTTCTTAGCTATCGCGCGTTGAGTTTCTCCGAACGGCTGCGCCTGGCACTCCAGCTCCTTCGATTGGTCTCAAAGAAACATGTTCCGGCGATTTCCGCTGAGACATGGCTTGCCCAGATTGGCGCCACACCGATGCAGGCAAGCCGATTCTGGGATCCATTGATTCTCGCAACCCTAAATTCTTTGTCGAATCAAATCGGCCTTCTCTCCCTGCATCAGATTGTCAGACTTGGTCTTTCACAGTCGGCAGGATTTGCTCTCGGTCTTCCGTTGAAGCCTTGGCAGAGAATTGTTGGCGACGCCGCTCAGAGCTACTTGGTGAGGCGCGGTGTTGAGGTGCGCCTGAAAACAAGAGTGAAGCAAGTCATCATTGAAAACGGGCAAGTGCGCGGTCTTTCGCTCAACGGAGAGCAAGTGCCGGTTTCCGGAACGATTCTGGCCGTTTCGCCTTGGGACTGGCGTCATGTCTTGACACCTGAGCAGTTCGAACTTCTACTTGATCGTGCTTGGCTGTCTCCTCCTTCGTCGGCTGTGCATAGCGTTCATGCTCTTTTCGAGACAGAGGAGCCGCCGACCACCGCTCCGATGCTCGGTCTTTGGGGAACAGTGAACCATTGGGCATTTGCGCAACGGTTGGAGAGCCATCAGCCGCTTTGGCGAATCAGTACGGTTATCAGTGCAAGTGATGGCCTTCTGTCGCTGCCAGAGAGTCAAATCATCGCGTTGACTGTCCGAGAACTGCATGCACTATGGCCGGATTTTCGACCCGAACCATCGAAAGTGCGCTGTGTGAGAATGCAATACGCCACCTGTCCTTTTACTATCAACTTTGAGAAATGGCGGCCGAACCAGAAAACCCGTGTGGCCGGACTCTTTCTGGCTGGTGACGCGACAGCAACGGGGCTTCCAGCCACCTTGGAGAGTGCCGCGCGGTCGGGATCATTGGCTGCCAAGGCCCTGCGAGAAGAAGCTCGTGGAGACGGCCAGGCATGAGAGGGAAAGAGGTTGCGATTTTGAGAAAATTTCCTATATTACCCCTGATAAAGCGATTTCTTGTTCGTATAGGTCGCAGGCAAAGAACCTCCCCCGAAGCGTTACGCGATTCGCTCGACTACACAGAGCAAAATACGAGAGAAGGATTTTTACTTCAGAAAGGGAACGGATATGAAGCGACTGTGGCTTTTGTTGATTTTGTTGACAGTCATCCTTGCAGCCCAAGGTGCCCAGCGTAGGGTGCTCTGGGAAGGCTTTACGAATGCCGAATGACCGAGCTGCCCTTCCTCCGACCTGGTTCAGGAAACGGTCTTGGCAGAATTTGGGCGCGATGTCGCTGTTTGCGTTAAGTATCATGCCTGGTGGCCTGGCAGCGATCCCTACTATTCCTACAATCCCGACGAGAATCGGGCTCGTATAAACTTCTACGGAGTCAACGGCGTCCCCCATATGATTATTGACGGCATACTTAGCCCCGATCCTTGGACGGCGTCTCAGATGCGCAATGCTGTCAATCAGCGCTTGGCAATTGCCTCTCCGTGCACCATGGAAGTATCCAACGTCACGGTGGGGACTACGATTCGGGCGACGGTGCGAGTCACCGCGGAAGAAGACATGCACTCTACAGCCAACCGACTTTTGGTCGCACTCATTCACAATCAACAGCAAATCGGGTCGGATGTCTACAACTATCCCTTCCGGGACATGGAACCCAGCAGTTCGGGTGAGCCCTTTGAACTGGACGCCGATAGCACTTTTGAATTGGCCGTTGAGTTCTCCGCTCAACCTGACTGGGATCTCGATAACATGTGCATCGTCGCGTTTGTCCAGAACATCACCACGCACGAGATTCTGCAGGCCGCCTATGACGATGTGAGCATTGATTACTCCTTGTATTTGGCGGCGTCATCCCCTCGCACGCGTCTGGTGCCTCCCAGCTCTTCCGCGCTTTTCATCGCTGTTCTATCAAATCTTGGGACCGAGACCGATACCTACACAGTAGCTGTCGGTGGAGATCTGCCGAGCGGGTGGACGCGGACGATTGAAGTGCAGGGAGGAGCGCCCGACCCTTCGTCAGTTACCGTCTCGCTGGAATCCTACGCCAGCGCCACACTCATCGTACGAATGAATCCCAATGGAAATCCCAATTCGGCCCATATTACCGTTGATGCAACATCTCACGCGATCCCAGAGATCAGCGGCCAGGTGGATTTCATCATGCACTCAGGCTTGGATGTGCTGGTCGTGGATGATGACGAAGGAGCGAGTTATGATACCTACTTCATGGGAGCTCTGGCCCCGCTTGCGGAGCAAATTCTCAGCGGGTCATGGGATGTCACTTACAATGCGCCCACGGCAGAGGAAATTGCGCAGGTGGGCTGTATCGTTTGGCTGACGGGCAATGCCACGATCAATACTCTGGATGACGCCGAGGAGATCTTGCTTACCGATTTCTTGGATGAGGGCGGAAAGCTTCTCCTCTCGGGGCAAGGCATCGGATTCGACATTGGGAATCCTCATCCGGGTACCTCGTTTTTCACGGAGTATTTGCACGCGGATTTCATCGCCCCTTATGCGCAAGGCCGGACAGCCTATGGAGTTGAAAGCGATCCGATTTCCAACGGGATGTCGTTTGCTCTCTATGGAGGAACCGGTGCGAATAACCAGACACGCCAGGCCGACCTTGATCCTCTGGACGCTTCGGCGACTTCTTTCCTGACCTATGATGCCGGTTCCTTTGACCACAACGCCGCGCTGCGAATCGAGACGCCAACCTATCGAGCCGTCTATCTCGGATTCGGTTTCGAGGCCATCGCGGATGAGTACAACAGGAATCTCCTGATGGCCAATATATTGGCTTGGCTGGATGTGCTGGCGACCGAAGAGTCTGGAACAAGTGTGGAGCCGTTCTCATTCAATTTGAGCCCGGCGTATCCCAATCCTTTCAATCCGGTGGTGGCGATTCCTTATGTGCTTGGCGAACGCAGCCCGGTTAGGCTTAGCGTTTTCGACATTCTTGGGCGCGAGGTTGCGGTGCTTGTGTCAGGGACGCAGGAGCCCGGAGCCTATGCCGTTCGCTGGGACGCTTCGGCGTTCCCCAGCGGCCTCTATTTCTCGCGGCTCACGGCAGGTTCCCAGACCCATCCGACCTTTTCGGCGACGCAAGAACTCATTTTGCTCAAGTAGGCATAGAGGAGATATTCTTAGATAAGCATTTTCAAGACTACCCCCTTTTGAGCCTATCTTGAAATAGCACTTGACAGGGAGGAGCAGTTTTTCGTATTTTGGAGACATCATTTGTCTTCTGGACCGAGGAAAAAAAGGGAGCAAGCGGCATCGGCTCGTCAATGAACGGACAT
>DYHQ01000006.1:0-6527 GCA_020724065.1 Candidatus Puniceispirillum sp.
CATAGAATTTCTCATCCTCTGCAGCAATGATAGCCATTTGTAGATTTCGTGGAATCGCCGACAGTGGCCGCCAGGTTTGACGGATCTTGAATTCCTTGTGTTGAGCGGCGGCTTGACGCACTCGCATCCGCATCCAAGCGGTATTGTGCGGATTGTAGAAATTCAGTGCGGCCACTTGAACGACCGTAACGACGACCGCGAGAACGGCGAGGATGGCAACGAGAAGGAGAAGTTTCTTCAGAATGTGCATTGCAGATTCTTATTCCGGGCGGATATGGAGACCCGCCACGGCGAACGACGCGGGCATGGCACGCCATGCCCCTACACGGTGTTCTTCTGAAGTGCGTTCAGGACGCGAGAGACAAAGAGCTGCTCGGGGACAGCGCCTTCGATATAGTCGGTTTCGTTGATGATGGTGCGAGGCACGCCCATCACGCTGTAGCGCTGCGTCAAATGTGGGAACTCCATGGCTTCGACCATGTCACTGGTGATCTGTGGATTCTCCCACGCCATTTGATGCGCAAGCCGCACCGCGGCCGGACAATAGGGTCAAGTGGGCGTGACAAAAACCTGCAGATGAACGGGCGACGCGATTCGACGCACCGTCTTTTTGCTCGCGTCGGCCAGACCGGAATCGCCCGATGAAACCATGAGGATGTCATCGAGAAGAGAGGCAAATTCATAGCCGGAGGGAATGCCGAAATAGCGAATCGCGCGCAATTCACCTTCAGCGGGCGCCACGATAGTCGCGGGAATCTTGTCAATTCGATATCGCTCAGCAATCGCTTGGTCCGCCACGAAGTTATAGACTTCCAGCGACAATTTTTCTGACAAGTCGGTCAGCGCTCGCAGGAGCTCGTGTGCATCGCGACAAGTCGGGCATTCCAGCTCTTGCGTGAAGTAGATGAGCCTGACAGGCTTGGTCATTGGAGTCAAGCGCTGTCGAATGGCCGTCTGGTCTTTTTCCCGGAGTATCATGGAGCGTGCCCCTCCTTTCGAGTCTTGAGTATCTCGTGGTGCACGATGATTTCGGCGGCCTTGCCAAGCATCGGGGAAACCGCGCAATAGCGTTCTTGCGACAGGGTGATCGCTTTGAGGAATTTGTCTTCCGGCACATCGCCGACGACCCGATAGACGACTTCAATTCGCGTCCACACTTTCGGATGCTCCACCGTTTCTTCTGCATGCACCTCAACCTCGAGACTCTCAAAGGGAATCTGCATCTTTCTCAAGATGGAGACCACATCCATGCCGGTGCAACCGCCCAGGCCGACAAGCAGAAGCTCCTTGGGGCGAGTGCCCGAATTCGCGCCGTTCGCCTCTTGCGCAGCATCCATCACGATGGAGTGCCCCGACGGCGCATTCCCCAGGAACTGCATTCCCTCCACCCATTTGACTCGTGCGGTCTTCACGCTGCCTCCTTTGTTTGATGCAGCGCATGGCGCTCAAGCCGCTGACGCAAAGGATTGAGCTGCATGAGGCCGATGAACTTGTCAACGGCTGCGCCGTTCTTGAAGATAACTACCGTCGGTATAGACTGAATGCCATAGACACTGGCCATGGTGCGGCTGTGGTCCACATTGAGCTTCACAATCCTGAGTCTGCCTTCGAACTCTGGAGCCAAATCCCTCAGAAGCCCGCCCATCACTTGACATGGAGCGCACCAGGACGCCCAGAAATCCACCACCACCGGCAATGCGGACTGCAACACGGCTTCGTGGAAGGTGGTATCATCCACCTCCGGAATCTGACCGCGTTGGTCGCCACCGAGAATCTTGTTGAGCCAACCCATCAGTCCTTGGTCTCCATAGGGGTTTCTTTGGAGAATTTCGCTTCGCGCTGATCCTCAACGCGACAACTGCCCGCAAGTCAAGTCGGCACGCCCAGGCTCGGCAAGATGAATTTCATCAGAAGAAGCCAGGCGACAATCAAGAGAATCCAGAAATAGTCGTTCACAAATCCTTTCCACCGATGTTTCATTGACCTATTCCTCATGGTCTCCCCCTATGGGCTGGCTCTGCCTGCCCGTGACCAGGGAGGGCGGCCAGAGGCTGTCCCTGAGCAATACAGATTTAATTTAGCAAACAATAGGGAAGAAAACAAACATCACGGCAGAAATTTCCCATTTTGCAGCTCGCGGCTTCTAAGAAGGTGAAAGGGCAAAAGTGTGCAGAAGCGCTTCAGACGCGGCAGGAACCACACAGCGGCGGGCCTTGAATTTCTCGCACGATTTTTGTATCTTTAATTTGATATGAACAAACCCATAGACAGATAGCGGGAATATCATGTTCAAAGTCCACGCCCTTATCACCGGAGTTACCGGGCAGGATGGTTCCTATTTGGCCGAGTTCCTGCTCAGCAAAGGCTACGAAGTCTTCGCGACCATTCGGCGTTCATCGGTCGCCAACTTTGATCGCATCGCACACATTCAGGAGAAAATCACACTGATTCCGGCGGACCTTCTGGATCAGAACTCCCTAACCAGCGCCGTTTTGCAGGCGCGGCCGCGTGAGATATATAACCTCGCGGCCCAATCGTTTGTTCCCACGAGTTGGAATCAGCCGGTTCTCACAGGCGAATTCACCGCTCTGGGTGTCACACGCGTGCTGGAAGCCATTCGGGCCGTTGATCCGACGATTCGATTCTACCAAGCATCGTCCAGTGAAATGTTCGGCAAGGTGCGACAATCGCCACAGAATGAGACGACGCCTTTCTATCCACGAAGTCCCTATGGTGTCGCGAAAGTCTACGGCCATTGGATTACCGTGAACTACCGGGAATCCTACAACATTTTTGGGTGTTCCGGCATTCTCTTCAATCACGAATCGCCTCGGCGTGGGCGAGAATTCGTGACGCGAAAGGTCACGGAGGCAGCGGCGAGGGCCAAATTGGGAAAGCAGCGCGTTCTCAAAATGGGAAATCTGGATGCTCACCGCGATTGGGGATTCGCCGGAGACTATGCCGAAGCCATGTGGCTCATGCTGCAGCAGGACGCGCCGGATGATTTTGTTATTGCGACGGGCATTTCTCACTCCGTTCGAGAATTGCTGCAAGTCGCCTTCGGCACGGTCGGATTGAATTGGGAAGATTATGTGGTTGTGGACCCTGCATTGGTTCGCCCGGCGGAAGTGGATTACTTGCTGGGGGATGCCACCAAAGCTCAACAAAAACTCGGATGGAAGCCGCGCGTCTCGTTTGAGCAGCTTATTCAGATGATGGTGGAGCAGGATTTGAAGTATTGGAAAGAGCATGACTGAGCCTCCGGCTTTCAGTGCTGCTGTTTCTGTTCAGTCGTACAATATTGCAGGCGTTCGCATAGATGATTTGACTCGCGATGATGTCTTGCGGGCCGTGGAGACCTTCATCGCCGACGGGACGCTGCATCGTTTGGTTACACCCAATGTCGCACTCATTTTGCATGCTCATTCTGACGAGATGTATCGCCAAGTACTCAATTCAGCGGCTCTTTCCATTCCGGATGGGATGTGGCTGAAGTATGGCGCTCGTCTCCTGGGAATTCGGTTGCGGGAAAATGTCGCGGGACGGCTGCTGGTTCGACCTCTGTGTGAATTGTGTGCCCAAAAAAGTTGGAAGGTCTATATTTTGGCATCGGCGCCCGGAATCGCGCCCATTGCGGCGGAGCGCCTGATGCGGGATTATCCGGGGCTGCAAATTGTCGCGGCGCGCTCTCCATCCTTCCAGTTCACGAGCCGTCCCGAGGAAATCCAAGATGTGCTTGCGGAGATGAATCGCCTGGCCCCGGATTTGCTTTTCGTTGGTATCGGCTCTCCCAAAGGCGAGCGATGGATTTATGATTATCAAGATGAGCTGCCGGTGAAGGTTGCCATTGGAGTCGGCTATGCCTTTGATGTGATAGCGGGCAAAGTGGCCGAGGCTCCCGTGTGGATGACTCGAACCGGTTTTGAATGGCTTTTTCGATTGATGCAGGAGCCGAAACGCTTATGGCGTCGGTACCTGCTTCACGGCCCGCGATTTTTTTACTTGCTGCTCAAGCAGAGATTCAAAGGAATTTCCCCGGATTGGCTGCCGCCATCGAAAGGGTAGCCGCTTTGGTCGAAAAATAAGAATTAAGGTATTCAAGCGTTCTTCTTGAATTATGTCACTACGCATTGTCATTACAACGACTCTTAATAACAACCTATTTCTTTCGTTTCTGCTTCCGCTCGGACGGTCGCAGTCTGATCTGGAGCTTGTCATTGTCACGGATCGCCAAGGGCCGGAAGTCGAACAAGTGCGATGGGTTTATCCTCGCGGGCTTTCGCGGCTTTTCGGGCGTCTGGGGGCGCGCATTCTACTGTTGGCGCGCGAAATCTTTCACCCTCGCACGCGGCTCGTCATGGCCTACAATGTCGTTCCGCATGGCCTGCTCGCTCTGCCGCTTGCCAAATTGCGCGGCGTCCCCGTCTATTTTCATTTCTACGCGGGGTATGCGGAAATTCATTTTGCGCACAATCCTCAAATCAGTCACAATCGAGTCATATTGCGCAGCAAACATCCCAAGCGGATTGAGCGTCTGGCCGATTGGGTTTCTCGGCGTGCCGATACGATCTTCGTACCGGGCCCGCAAACCGAAGCCTTCCTTGTGGACAGAGGCTATGATCCGAAGAAAATCTTCCAGCTGCACACAGCCATTGATTTGAAGCGTTTCTTTCCCGGCAACAGCATCCGCGATCTGGATGTCGTCGTTGTGGCGCAGATCAACATCAACAAGCGAGCCATTTTCACGCTCGAAATCCTCGCGGAAGTCGCGAAGCGGCGCCCGGGCGCAAAGTTCTGTTGGTTGGGCGACGGGCCGCTGCATGATGAGTTCGATGCCACTCTGGACCGTCTGGGACTCCGCTCAGCCATGACTTGGACGCTTACGGATAATGTAGCGCCCTATTATCAGCGCTCGCGCGTCTTTCTCCTCGCCTCGATGAGCGAAGGAATGTCGCAGGGCTGTATGGAAGCGATGGCGTGCGGCGTGGTACCTGTCACTTCGAATCCCGGTGATATGGCCCATGTCGTTCGGGTGGGACAGACGGGTCAGGTCTTGCCGGTGGAAGCACCCGCTTCCCAGTATGCCGATGCGATCCTGCGATTTCTTTCCGATGAAGCCCTGTGGCAAACTCACTCGCGAGCGGCGCGAGAGCTCATCGTCAATGACCACAGCTTCGAGAATATCATGCGCCTCTGGCCGACGGTTCTTGAGCGACTCTCGCCTACCTTCGATTCATAAACCTGCTGTTGAGCAAACCTCCTTCCCATTTTCTATTGCCGCTTCTCGCATAATCCTATCGTTTCTCTTCTACCGGTTCGCACTCTCCTCTGATATTCTCGGGATGTACTCTATGGACATGAAGAATTTGTAGCGCCCAGATTGCTGGGCCATGGTATCTATCCATAATGTTCCCAGTTCGGAGGCTGTTGCCTTCCTGAATCGCAATGGAGCATGAGGATCGGAGACTCCTACACACCAGAGCCCAGCAAGCTGGGCGCTACGCATTTCGCATTTCCCTCCTCATCTCCGAACATAGGAAAGAAAAACGGGGCTGACTCAGAAGTATTGAGTTGGCCCCTTTCGCATTTTTGGTGGTTTGAAAATCGTGGCTCCTTGACTCAGAATCACTCGATTTCACTCAACCGGTGGCAAGTCTCGGATTACACAAACTGCTCCAAACATCAACAAAAGAGGCTGCTCCATACTTATGGGACAGCCCCGTTTGCTCGCCTGGATCGCTGGCGAGAGGGTTTGTCACCGTTAATTGGAATTCGTCGCGATCACGACATAGAATGCTGCCTCCAGGGTGCTCAAGACACCCACATCGGTGTAACTCGTATTTGCCGTCGTGCCGATGAGGTCACCGGGGGTCGGGACCACGAACGGTTCCGTGACACGATAAACACTGTAACTCTCCGCTCCCGTCGTTGCTGTCCAACGCAGCACAATATCCATACCCGAAGAGATCGCCGTGAGATCGGTCACCGGATCAGGCACGGCCGTGTATTCGACGGTGGCGGGGTTCGAGTAGCCGCTCTCTCCTCCTGAATAGACCGCGGTGACATGATAGGTATAGGTGTCATAGGGCTGTCCATCAAGGTCGTCGGTCGTCGAGAGTGCGCTGATCAAGGACGCAATCTTCACGCCATTGCGGTAGAGATTGTATCCAAGCAAACCGCGCGCGGCACCCGGCGAATTCCAGGTTAGAGATACCACGCTGCCCAGGATACTCGCCTCAAGATTTGTGGGAGGAAGGAGCGAACTCGTACGAATGATTTCGATGTTGTCTACATACCAACCCTCTAACCCGGTTCCGTTGTCGCTGCCGAAGCGGAAGCGAATTTGTACATTGCCGGAATAGGCTGAAAGGTCCGCGGTCGCCTGAGACCAACTGATGCTACCCGAGAAGCAGGGAATGCCGCCTGGGAATGGATGTGTCGCTGGATTCCCGCTGCCGGCTGCGTATCGGAAATGTTTGTTGTACTGCGGGCAGTTAAGTTGTGTCCACGCGCCGCCGTCCACCGAA
>DYHQ01000006.1:6537-40184 GCA_020724065.1 Candidatus Puniceispirillum sp.
TCTCCACAATGCCACCGTCATAGGCCGAATCAGGGTAATAGCTCGATGTTTCGGCGTTAATCTGCTGCATAAATCGAAGCTGGGCAGCGGCCGGAAGATTAATCGTCGGCGTCATTAATCGAGCATCAACATGGTTGGCATAAGTGCCGGTGCCGGTGTCCCCGCATTTCCAAGCGTGAGTCGGGCTCGAGGCGGTCTCCGTGGAGATGTGCCATTGATCAGTCCACCCCGACGCCGCCTCATGCGTCCATCCTCCTTCGCCGCTCTCCACATTCTCCCAGAACGGATTTAGTGTGAGCTCTTGGATGAAGCTGTTCTCGTATCCCAGGTCGCCCGTGATGTCGAAATAGAGATACGCAAGGCTCAAGTCAGGGCATCCGGGAAGAACATAGACCGTGTAGGGCGGTGTTGGGGAGCCTGACGAACTCGGAGAAAGGGAGGCGATTGTGCCGCTGCCGCCGGTAACCTGAAGGTAAGCATTATCCGTCATCATCGTGACGGTGAGATTCTGGGCAAGACACGAGCCGTCGTTCGTGACGGTCAGGGTCAGTGTTCCCGTTTCTCCCGGGTCAAGGTGACTATCGCCAGTGCCGTCATTGACAGTAAGCGAGGTAAAACTCACAATAGGTGCGTGCACTTCGAGAGTGAAGTCCGAGTCCCAAAAGTCCCGCATCGCTCCTTCTTCCACATGAACCGTGAAAAGAACATAATGTTCATCCGGAGCATCGGAAGCCACCGTAAAGGCGAAACCGTTTGAAACGGACTTCAGTTCATTCGGGAGAATATCGCCGTAGTACTCGGTGTTATCCGTGATGGTGACATAGGCATCCGTCGTCGAGATCGTTACCGTGGTATTCTCGGCGGTTTCAACGCCCACATTCTCGACTTGAACAGTCAGATAGAGCTGCTCGCCGGCGTCCACTTGACCGTTCACAATTCCGACCACTTCCGTTGTTGAAAAGCTGTCATAGACAATATAGGGCCCGGAAGGTGGAACCACCGAGACGGAGCCGGAATGCTCCAGATAATTGTGCGCTGTGATGACGACTTCCATGGTTCCCGGTTCCGTTGGGCCTGGGTCCAGTTCCACCGTCACATGGCCACTGGGATCGGTGTATCCCTGACCAATGAGCTGACCGCCAAAGTTGCAGGCGACAAGCGCACCACTCACGCCTGGAACATTCACTTCGAAGGTGCCCGTACCAATGAGGTAAACGGGATCATAGACGGGCGAGAGCGTCTGAGGCACATGCGTCCACATGTCCAGCTCCGGGTCCCCAAAGACATTCAGTTCCAGAGCGACCCACCGATTGGCCATATCGTCATTGTCAATCCACGGCAAACAATCCACCTTGGAATCATCGTTGGCGGGAGCAATATGAGTGAAGTCTTCGCCATAGATTCCGTCCACAAATTCCCGATGAAAATACTGGGATGACCCCCGTGTGGACTGGTGATAGCCCCAACCGTAGCGGGAATTCGTAACGGCCGCCACCGCGCCATTGTTGATTTCTACCGTCCACTTCTCCGTAATACAGTCATTATACTCGAACGAACCCGGATAGCAACCCTGACTGTAGATGATGTAGAAATTGTGGTTGGTACCATTGTTCGTGATGTTGACATCCGTGATGTCCGAGCTGTTGAAGCGTGCCAGGTAGGTTTCATTGCAGTGACCCAAATGGTGCAGGACATTGGTTCCATCATTCAATTTGGGCTTCAGATGAGTTAGGGCAGACCATTCTCCAGGATAGAACGGCTTGTCCCAAAGTGTGTCCGATATGGCTGGCTCGTCAACGCCGACGGTTGTGTAGCCGTGATTCGATGAACCCCAACGCACTTCCTGCAAATAGGTATCGCCGAAAGTCCAGACACCGGGGACATCGTCCCAAAGAAGCTCTCCGGCAAAGAGGATGTCATCGCCACCGCAGTCCGTGACAACCGGCGTTTGCTGATACTTCGTCTGCTTATTGATGAAGCGGTTCAGCTCCGCCACATTGTCAACGGACGCACGGCCCACATGCACCTCGGCAATGAAGTCTGCTTCTTCCGGCGTTTCTTCGCCGTATTGAGCGTCACCGTCCGTGTTCCATGTGCCATCAAGACCGCCGTAATAGAGGTCGCATGGCAAATTGGTATCCGTGATGTCTCCGGCACCGTAGTGGCTGCGGGCGTAAACGCCGCGATGTGGAACAATACGGCCCGCGCCACTGGCGTCACCGTCTCCACCTAACAGAGCATACTTGATATGCCAGGTGGTGTAGCAGCTAATGATGTAGTTTCGGATTTGTGCTTGATAGTCGGTTCCAGAGACATTGGCATAGATCCATTCCGTTGTCTGGACAAAGGTTCGGATACCCCGGCGATTCTTGAAATCCGCGTAGGTTTGGAAGGTGGGCTGCAGTGCTGCATTAGTGATAATCACCATGTCCCATTCCTCTTGCCGATCCCGCTCCACTTCCGGATAGGATGTGAGGAGCCCAGGATTCTGTACCCAATTCTCGAGGTTCTTCTGAATGCGTTCATCTCGATAGTAGAGAGTCTGCAGGCGCTCGCCGGCTTCTCGCTGCGGCACGGTGACGACTTCGACGCGCATTCGGGAATACCACCAGATCTCTCCGGTCACCGGGTTGTAGCTGACCGGATTTATCGTGAAGAATCCGAGCGTGTGACCACAATATCCCTGCGAAAAAGGTGTCGAATGGAATACATACGGATAAGGGCGGTTCGACTCGTAGATATCCGGGTTCGGCCCCACTTCTTCATAAGGCCCCGTATAGCTGTAGGGCACCTGATATTGGTTTGGTGGAATCCTGAAATCGGTTCCCAGCAGATAGCGCTCTCCGGGGATGATTTGTACGGATTCAACCCCTTCTCCATGTGGCAGCAACAATCTCACCCCAAAAGAAGGCAGCGCCGGAGCTCCCGGCATGCCGCCCGTGCGGCAGTCTCGCATCGCTATCCACTGCCCATCTCTCTCCGTTGTCACCGCCGGCGGGTCAAATGCATATTCGTAAGAGACCACGCCAGCGATGCTTACAGATAAGTTTGCGAAAAAAGTTACAAGCAGAACAATAAAAAAACGGTTTCTCATGACTCGTTCCTCCAAATCTCCAGACCAGAATTCCAGACCCACAAATGCCTCTCTTGGCGTTTCCAGGCCTCCGGCGCCTCTCTATTACCCGCACAAGTGCAAACTCGCGTCAAGAGAATAGCTAACAAAATATAGCAACTTTTCCTCAAATTGTCAAGAAATGAATTAGTCTGGATGCAGAAAATTGCAGAGGAGCGGAGATGGAAACGGGATGCTCTTCGTCAAGAACATCCCGTTGGCTTACTGTTGCCAATGCGGTACAAAGGATGGGTCAGTTTAGTTTTCTGTCTCGCCGCTAGGCAATAATGTAGCGTGAAAAGTGGTCCGTTCGACACATGAGGGCGTTGCGCACGCGATCATAATAGCTCGGAAATTCCTCATAAGTGTCCGTCTCATCATTCCAGTAGAAGACTGTGAGTCCTCTTAAGGCCGCCGGATTGTCCCCAAGGTTCGTGCCGTTGAGGGAAAGAACGAGCCACACAGGCTTCTGGAAGTAGAGCGGATGCGGACCGAAATCTACGATAGCGTATCCCTCCTGTGGCAGTGTGACTGTTACTAATTCATCCCGAAAAAGGGATTTTTTGTGGATAATGCAACCACTGCCTTGGGAAGTGAAAACCTCACCGCCCTTTTTAGCCTCGATCCATGCCTCCGCATAGTCCCAATTTTCGACGCACATCGCGTTCGGAGGCTGTTCCATCCGCAGAATGCAATGGCCTGGAACGGGCCCGTTCACAAGCAACTCTTCCGTAATGGGCGGATACCCTGAGGAGGTGCTCACCGATGGAATGGCTCCGCCGTCGTCCAGAGGAGAAAGCTTTGAACAGCCTGTGATAAGCCAGAGCAACAGGACAAGGCAGAGCGGAAGTGTTTTCGAGCGTTTCTTTTTCGACATCATCTCACCCTCTCTGTTTATTGGACATCTGTAGCAAACGCATACTCATATTTCCACTTCTAATTTACGCAAGTCTCATGCCAAAGTATATTTCTACTAATGTCGCCGCCGATCTCTTCTATTTCGCAGAGGATAGGCTGCCGACCCAGCCTCTTTGAATCCTGAAGGTCAACCGCATCCTTGTTTACTTCAACCAGAAGCCGCGAGCAGGAAATGTCGGATTTCCGCAATGCACAAGGCTATCAGGCAAAAAAGGCTGCACTTGGGGAATTTTGTCCTATCGGTGGAAAGCAACCATCGTCTCTCCGCTGCACGAAAGTCCTTGATTCACAATGCCCGGGCTTCGGGAGGCGAGCGAAAAAGAAAGAGTCATCGAGAAGGTTTTGTTTGGCTTGGAGTTTGCAAACTCCACGCTTGTATGCTATGAGTATGTTAGGAATTTCAATAGCATCGGGAAGACTGTGAGTCCGGTTGTTCAGATCGTGGACGATGATCCCCAAATCTGCCAGCTTATAGGCGAGATCCTCCAGGACAGCCACTATGAGGTAATCGAGGCAGGTGAGGTGGCCTCGGCTTGGCATCAATTTCGCGCTGACCAACCTGATATCTCCATTGTGGACATCGGTCTGCCTGGTGAGGAAGACGGCATTGACCTATTGCGACGAATCCACCAGGAAGACAGGGAGTACCCAGTGCTCATGATTTCAGGCCAGGCATCAGCTCAGCAGGCCGTTGAGGCCATGAAATTGGGAGCCTTTGACTATTTGGGCAAGCCAATCAATCTCGAAAAGTTGCAGCTTTTGATTTCTCGCAGTTTGGAAACTATTCGCCGTCATCAATCGCTTGAACGGCTGAAGGCCTCTCTGCAGACAGAATACGGCTTTGACCGCTTATTGGGGAGCAGTCCTATTTTCCGCCAGCTCATCGAGGTGGCACGGCGGGTCGCGGACATTCCTGCGGCATCCGTCCTGTTGACGGGAGAATCGGGCACGGGAAAAGAGCTTTTTGCGAGGGCCATTCACTGGTCGAGCGCCCATGCTCACGACCCCTTCGTTGAGATCAACTGCGCAGCGGTCCCCGAAACCCTACTTGAGGCGGAGCTTTTCGGCTTTGAAAAGGGTGCTTTTACCGATGCAAAGCAACGCAAATTGGGGCTTCTCGAAGAGGCTAACGGGGGCTCATTCTTCTTGGATGAAGTTGGTGAGCTTTCGCTGAATTTGCAGGCCAAGCTCTTGCGGGTCCTCGAGGAGCGCTCATTTCGCCGCTTGGGTGGAACGCGGCTCATCCATGTTCAGTTTCGACTCATCGTTGCGACGAATGCCAATTTGGAGGAACTGGTCGCACACAAGAGATTCCGCGAAGACCTCTACTACCGACTCAATGTGATTCACCTTCATTTGCCGCCCCTGCGAGAGAGAGGAGCGGATTTGATTGAGATCGCGCGCCACTTTCTCATTGGAATCTGTCGTGATTTCGGGCGCGCTCCAGTGGCCCTTTCTCCGCAAGCCGAACAGCGGCTTCTCCGTCATCACTGGCCGGGAAATGTTCGCGAGCTCAGGAATATCTTGCAGCGCGCCGTGGTTCTCGCCGACGGGGATGTACTCGAAGAAGGGCACTTAACTTCTTCACTCCGCACGGTCTCTTCAGAGGAACCGACGGAGTCGCCGACGCCTCCGGCTATTCCGTCTCTCAGCATTCCTCCGGAGGGGCTCTCGTTTGAGGAGGTGGAGCGTTCGCTGATTCAGTCAGCGTTGCGGCGGACACGAGGCAATGTCACAGCCGCCGCGCGCCTTCTCAAGATGAGTCGTGAAAAGTTGCGCTACCGAATTCACAAATTCGGCTTGCGTGTTCTCGAGCTCTCTGACGATTTGAAAGAGGAATTGCAGAATGCCTGATTGGAAATCCGGAGATATGATTGCGAGTCGGTACGAACTGGTGCGGTCGCTGGGTCGTGGAGCTATGGGAGAAGTCTGGCTTTGCAGAGACCTCTCCCAGGATGAGCAATTCGTTGCTCTGAAAATCGCTTCGGAACAGCATCCAGCGGCGACGCAGCAGTTGGTGCGCGAATATGATGCTCTGAAGGGGCTTGTGCATCCCTATTTGCCTCGTGTCTACAACTTCGGATATGTGGATAGTGAAGGCAGCGCGTCGTATCTGGCCATGGAGTATCTGAAGGGTGACGAGCTCCGTGCCGAAGTCTT
Organism: Candidatus Puniceispirillum sp.; assembly: GCA_020724065.1. GTDB lineage: Bacteria > Electryoneota > RPQS01 > RPQS01 > DYHQ01 > DYHQ01. Next base: position 12,728 of record DYHQ01000006.1, read on the forward strand.
GCCTGATCCACAGAGTGACATTCATGAAGTTCTGGTTCAGCTCTGCCGAGCACTGGCTTTTCTCCACACTCATGGGATCATTCACGGCGACCTCAAACCCCAGAATGTGGTGATTACCTGTCGCCTGCCGCTTCATCTCAAACTGATTGACTTCGGTTTGGCGGCCACAGACGGAGGAACAGCAGGTGGGACGCCGAGCGGAACGCTCCCGTATATCGCTCCCGAATTGATAGCAGGGGTTCCTCCAAGCGCCGCCTCGGACCTTTATGCGTTGGGTGTCATGATCTTTCGTCTTCTCGCGGCTCGTTTTCCTTTTGAGGGATCCGACGAGGCCGTCACAATTCGTCGGCGTTTGGAGGAAGATGCACCGTCCCCCTTGCGATATGCCCCACGCATGTCCGTCGGTCTTGCGGACATTGTGACGCTCTTGCTTCAGCGCGAACCGGGCGCACGACCGAAGAGTGCGCGTGAGGTGATTGCACTTCTCAGCGAGAAGGAAGGACGCACCTATTCGTATGAAACGGTGCAAAGCCGCGCCGCCTATCTGAAATCATCGGCCTATCGGCCCTACGACGCCTTGCGCGAAAAAATCCTCGGCCTCGTCCAAGTGACCGATTCATCCGGCGCGATGCCACTGACTCTCTGCGGCGAACCCTACATGGGGCTCGGAGCCCTCTTGAACGAATTGGCCCGCGACTTGGAAAAGAGCGGCTATCTTGCGCTGCGTTTTGGCGGCAGCGAATGGAAGGAAGAAACGACTCCGCCCGGAGCCATTTGGATTGTCGGGCCGCTGCAATCCGCCCTACCCGAGCTTCCCTATGCCGCTGCAAAAGCCGGTGCCAGGGCCCTTGTTATGGGTGTCGAGACGCAGGAAATCGCGAGGGACGCCGAATCTTTTTCGCTACCCCATCTTGGAATTTCGGACCTGGAAGAAATGCTTCAGGCGATGTTCGGCCACCATCGGTTTCCGGCTGACTTTGCACATCAACTTTGGCAAGTGACCTTAGGATATTATGAGCCGGTTCATGAGACCCTGACGGAACTGCTGAATCGTGAACGAATTGACGTAGGAATCGAGGGATGGGAATGGTGCGGCACCGATTCCGACTGGCCTGTCTCGCCGTCTCTTCTTCAGCTTTGGCAGTCCTATTTTGAGCGGTTGAATGAAACGGGACAGAAAGCCTTGGCTCTGCTTGCTTTCTCTCAAGACTATTCTCTCCCGCGGCAAACATGGGAAGCGCTTTTGGATTTGTGCGAGAGCGAAAAAGCGATTTGTATTGGGAGACTCACCGGGCAGCGCTGGATAGATGTTCAGGAAAAAGTGGCTCTGCGCAGCCCTGTCCAAGCATCGGTGATTCGCGCAAGTCTGCCAAGTTCAAAAGCGCGCGAAATACACGGGCTTCTGGCCTCACTCGGTCCGGTTTCATTGAAAGATCCCGCTCAGATGGTCGCATTTCTGTGTCACCAAATTCTGTCCCCGGTACCACGACTAACGGCATCGGAAGCCCTGGCGAGCCTGCGCGGGTATCTCAAACAAGGGCAGGCGCGCAAAGTGCGCCAAGTCACAAAGGAAGCGATGGCAGGCATGGCGGAGAAGTCTCCCGTCTGGCAAGTCGTGCTGTTACTGCTTTATGCTGAATCCACAGCCTTGGCGGATTCGCTTCTGGAAGCACGGAATGTCGCTTTGAAGGCCGTCGAACTTGCCAAAGAATCAGGGCTATGCTGCCAACTGACTGAAAGCCGCCTCGCTTTGGTGTCCATCTTGGAGCGGCTTGGCGAATGGGACGAAGCGGAAAAGCACATTGCGGATTGTTGCGACGAAATGCCATCTCTTCCATCGGATTACCAAATGCTTCTTCTCTCGTCGTGGGCGTTCATTCGCCTTCGTAAGGGGGATATTGAGCAAGCAGAGAAGTTGGCGCAGCGAGCCATGAGTCAGGAGTGCGAAACGCCGGAAAGTATCGGGCGATTGCGGCAGACGCTTGGAAATCTGGCCTATTTCCGAGGAGATCTCGATGCCGCGACACAGGAATGGGAAGCCGCGCTCAAGTACTACGAAGGCAGTGGAGACGCGCGCGGGAAATCCGATGTTCACAACAATTTGGGTGCGGTCGCAGCACGCCGAGGCAATCGAACACTCGCTCGCGAGCACTGGGAGACCTGCAAAAGACTTAGTGAACAAATCGGGAACCAAGCCCGAGTGGCGGGGCTGCTCAACAACCTCGCGATTTCATCCTTTGAGGAGGGGGATCTGCGCGGAGCCGAGAGAAACTATGAAGAAGCTCTGCGCATTTATCGCCGGCTGGACGCTCGTCGCGAGCGGATCGAGATACTGAATAATCTCGGCGAACTCAACTTCTATCGCGCGAATTATCCTCGCGCGCGGGCCTTCTGGAATGAGGCACTCTCCGAGGCCGAGACTTTGGGCGATGTGGAAGCGCAAGTTGAACCCTTGGTCTATCTTGGAAAACTGCATCTCACTGTCGGGTACGACAAAGAAAGTCGGCGCTGTTTCGAGCAAGCTCTGTCTGCAGCACAGGAGTGTGGTTCGTCGTTGGGCCGTGCTCACGCGCTGATGGAGCTGGCTCTCTATTGCCTGGCCATTTCGGATCTGGAAAAGGCGAGCCATTTCCTCGACGAGGCGGAGGGACTGTTGAGCGACGAGGCGGATTCGGCCCTGCGCTTGAATCTTCTCTTTGCCCGTCTGCAAATGCTTGTCGCTGCCGAGGAGAGGGAAAAAGCAACGCAAGTGTACCAATCCGCCACGAGGCTTCCGGAAACAGAGAATACTTGGGTGGCTCGCGCGCGCTTGAGTCTTCTGGCACTCTCCCAGGGGGAAAGTCCGAAGGATCAAGCTTGGTCCTCTCGAATCGCGGATTTCCCCGAGTTCGCTTGGCGGGCGTCATGGTACCAAGCTCAGATGGCTCATGCAAGCCAAAATCCAAGGCAGATGCGACAGGAAATCGAGAAAGCGGCGTCGCGTCTGCGCATGATCGCGGAGCAACTGGCAGAGAATGAAAGGGAAAACTACTTGCATACTCAAGACGCCAGGCGTTTTCAGAAATGGGCACGCCAAGTGATGTAGCTGCTGGGGGGCTTTATGGGAAAAGATGTTTTTGACAGTCTGGTGAATCTCTCGACACCATCCGAAGATGAGGCTGGCGCTTCAGCCATTCGTCGGCTTGAAACGGGCATCCGACGGTTGACTCTGATTCTGGATGATCTCAACCGCGAGCTGTCCCTGGAGACCCTCCTGGAACGAACGATGGATGCGGCCGTTCAGTTGACGGGAGCCGAGCGCGGATTCTTGGTTTTGGCGGATGTCGCCGGACGACTCGACTTCCGAGTGGCCAGTAATGACGCGAGTCGGAATATTCCCGATGCGGAACGAGCGGCATCGCATACCATTATTCGAAAAGTGCTGGATGGCGGTGAGCCGATTTTGGTCAACGATATTGGCGACCAAGCGGAGCTGAAAGCTCAGAGGAGTTTAGCCGAGCTGCATGTTCGATCTGTGATGGGGGCGCCTCTACGGGCGGGGGGGCGGCTGTTAGGTGCGGCGTATGTGGACACGACTCGTCCCGATACCATTTTCACACCCGAGAATTTGCTTCTCTTTCAGAGTTTCGTTCATTTGGCGACCATCGCCCTTGAAAACGCACGCCATTTGGAAGCCGAGCGCGTGGCACGACGCCGTGTGCAGGCACTTCGAGCGGAGCTGAACAGCATTCTGGAATCGCTCCCTCTGGGGATTATTCTCATTGACAAACAAGCAAAAATCCAGTATCTGAACCGTGCGGCTCAGGGAATCCTGCGTCCCGTCCGCCCCATCGTTGGCGATAATCTCTTGTCCAAGGGGAATGCCGGATGCCCCTATTTGTTGAGAATTTTCAATGCTCTGAATGAGTGGCTCGGAGGGAAGGTGCTGGAGGAATCGGAATTCGAATTGGACGGGCGTATCCTGAACTATTCCTTCTTCGAGGTCTTGTGGGATGGTTCCGATATCGCACAGATCGGTCTGCTGTTGGAGGATGTGACGGAAAACCGCGCGCTACAGCGCAAACTGATCGAATCGGAGAAGTGGTCCACTGTCAATCAACTCGCGGGAGGCATCGCCCATGAGATAAAAAATTCGCTGCAGCCGATTTGCAGCGGGACCGAGATTCTTCAAATGACTCTGAAAAGGAACGAAGCACCCGGGCTGCCCTTGCAGCGTCAAATCGAAGTGATTCAAAATGCGGCTGCGCGTATTCAGCATATCGTCGAAGACCTGAACCGGCTGACGAGACCGGTCAGTCCCAACTTTGGACCGGTGGATCTGGGAGCTGTCCTGAAATCCGCGGTCAGTCTCATGGCCATCACAACAGGCAAATTGAAAGATTTTGTGCGCGATGCTGCTGATGCGCCATTCCAATTCCAAGTGGATATCCCAACGACTTTGCCTCTGATTCGGGGCAATGCCAGTGCGATCGAAGGGGCAATCATCAATTTGCTGCTCAATGCGGCCGATGCCGTCCGCGAGAGAGGCCAAGGTCGCATCCTGTTGAAAGCCGGAGAAACGAGCAAGGACTGGGTGACGATTACTGTCGAGGACACTGGAACTGGCATTGCACCCGGTGCTCTGAAACGGGTTTATGAACCCTACTTCACAACGAAGTCCCAAGGTGGTACCGGCTTAGGGCTTTCTATCGTGCGCAACACCATCGAGGTTCACGGCGGGAGAATCGAAATGGATTCCCAGTTGGGCAAGGGAACCCGCATCATGTTGCACTTCCCCAGTCTTGTATCATCTCATTCCACGCACTGACTCTTCCCTTACGCATTCGTCCGAAAACCACATCTATCCGATGCTGTGATCATTGCGGCCGCGAAATCATAGCAGCAATATCACTGCCTGCCAATTCTTCAAAATGGAAAGAATGGATCGGTCGTTGGAAAGGCGTCAACCACTCCACCACCTGTTTCTGAAGCTCCTCCCGCACGACCAGCACAATCATTGCCTTGCTCCCACGCAAAAGGCTTTCAACTTCGCGTGCCCAACCTCCACTGCGCAGCTCCAAAGGCCCGACTTCATCTACGACGACGATTTCAGCCTTTGTGGCGTTGCGAAGAGCCTGACGACCGCGCGCAAGGGCTTCATCCGAAAATGTAAAAGGACCAGCTTTTTCAAGACCGATCCCTTTCCTGCGCGCCAGTACGCCATGAGCTTTCTCTCCGATGACCTCCAAATCATACCCAGTTACGCGACCGCCTTCCATGACTCGATGTGCCAGGATGCCGCGCACATCTCGACCAGATGCCCGCCATTCTTGAACCAATCGTGCCAACGCGGTCGTCTTCCCTGCGCCGACAGGGCCTGTGGCCAATAGAATTGGCGAACTCATCTCCCTTCACAAGAACAACATCTACATTGTCAGCGCCATGATGGCCTTACCCGTATGCAAGCGATCCTCAGCTTCAGGATAGACGCGCGACTGCGGGCCGTCAATCACTTCATCCGTCACTTCATTGCCGCGGTCCGCTGGCAGACAATGCAGGTAGATTGCCTCTTTCTTTGCCAGCGCCATTTTCTTGGCATCGCAGATCCATGACCGATAGTTTCTCGCGATTGCCAGTGCTTCTTGAGGTCTACCGAAAAGTTCCAAGATAGCCCAGCTCTTGGGATAGACTATGTCAGCATTCTCGAAAGCGGCTTCCATTGAATCCACGATCTCGAAGCGCCCATCATGCTTCTTTGCATTCTGCTCAGCTTGGCGCATCATCTCCGGCATCAACTTGAATTCCGGAGGATGCGCCAGCGTCACATGCATTCCAAAGCGAGTCATCAGAGAAATCAGTCCCTGCGGCACCGAAAGCGGTTTCGCATACGACGGCGCATACGCCCAGGAAACCGCAATCTTGCGACCGCGAAGATCCTCGCCGAATTCCTCGCGCATGGTCATGAGGTCAGCAAGCATCTGAAAAGGATGGTCAATATCGCACTGCAGATTCATCACCGGCACATCCGCCCACTTCGCCACCTCGCGCATATACGCATTTCCTTCCCCCGGTACAAGGTCATGTCGGATAGCGATGCCGTGTCCATAGGAAGCGAGAATAATCCCCATGTCTTTGGGGCTTTCTCCGTGCGCCGCTTGCGAAGTCTCCGCCGAGATGAAATGAGCATGGCCACCGAGCTGCGTGATCCCCGCTTCCATCGAGTTACGCGTTCGCGTGGATTTGTCGAAGAAAAAGAGGAAAAGCGTTTTGTCCGCAAGCCACCGATGAGGCCGACCCTCTTTCTTGAGTTTCTTCAAAAGGGTAGCCGTTTGCAGCGCCAGTTCGATTTCCTCGATATTCCATTCCTGAGTTGTGATGAAATCGCGGCCTTTGAGGGAAGGCGGGATCGGGGTCATCATTTCTCTCACATCGACACATAGATTTCTGGGTAAGCCATATAGAAGGCAATTGCACGAGGCAAATGCCACAGGGGAATCTGGTCTGATGGCGCGTGGGCATGCGTTTCACTGGCAGGACCAAAACCGATTGACGGAATTCCCAAGAGTCCCGCTGTGGCGACCCCATTCGTTGAAAAAGACCAGCGACCTACTTTCACTGGTTTACTGAAAAGCTTTTCGTGCGCGATGCAACCTGCTTGTACGACCTGTGAATTCTCGCCAGTTACCCATGCGGGGAAATAGCTCTCGGTGGGATAGATCGTTCCGCGCCAAGTGGGCTGGCGATATTCCAAAAGGCGAACATTAGCCTTGTGTTTTTTCACGGATGGCAATGCACGGATTTCCTTCAATGCTGCTTCCTTCGTTTCGCCTTTCGTTAAGCGGCGGTCGAGATGAATGGTGCAACTGTCCGCCACAGCGCAAAGCGATGGCGATGTCGAACGAATTTCGCTGATGGTCACCGTCCCTTTGCCGAGAAAGCTATCTGTGGCAAGGTTGTCACTTAGGCGTTCAATTTCTTGAACTATAGGCGCCATTTTGTAAATTGCATTGTCGCCGCGTTCGGGAGCACTTCCATGACACGAGATGCCGGGCGTGCCGACTTCCATTTCCATGCGCCCGCGCTGCCCACGATAAATCGCAAGTTCCGTTGGTTCCGTCAGCACGACTACCTCCGGCTGAACGATTCCCTCGCGCACCAGATATTGCCAGCACAGGCCGTCGCAATTCTCCTCGGAAACCGAGCCGACGACAACAAATTGCCAATCCCCTTCGAGATTCAACTCTCGAATGCCTTTCCCTGCATAGACAAGCGCCGCCATGCCGCCTTTTTGGTCTGCCGCTCCTCGACCGTAGAGAATTCCATTCTCAATTCGAGGCTCGAAAGGATTGCGTCCACCCCAGAGCTCGGGTGCTCCGACATCCACAGTATCCACATGAGCATCGAATGCGAGAATGTGGCTCCCTCTACCGACTCGCCCGATGACATTGCCAAAATCGTCAATCTCGACCGAATCGAAACCCACCGCTCTCATCTCGCTGGCGATGCGCTCAACAACTTGTCCCTCATGGCCAGAGACGGAAGGAATGGCAATAATATCTGCGAGAAATCTTGCACAGGCTTCCTCATGCGCATTTGCCCAGGAAGTGATGCGTTGGAAGTCAGGCATCAATAATTTCCCATGTGCCTTGGTAGCGATTGAGCTCAGCAATCGTATGGTCATCCATTGGATGTGGGCGCTCGGGAACTTCGAATTCCTTTTCAACACCGCAGAGAGGCGTCGAGAAATAGCGCTGGCCGTTGTCGTTGATCATGGTCACGATGCGCTTGATTTCAGGATGCCGCTTCGACAGTCCAATCGCCGCTAAGACATTCGAGCCCGACGAAATCCCGCAAAAAATCGCTTCTTCACGAGCGAGCCTTTGCGCCATTCTCACCGCCTCGTTGGTCTTTGTCGTGATGATTCCGTTCAACAGACTTACATCCAGATCCTGCGGCACAAAACCATCGCCGATGCCTTCGATGCCATGCGGGCCCCACGCCCGACGAGAAAGCAGCGGACACTCAGCCGGTTCGATCGCGTAGAGTTTCACATTCGGCTCGCGCTCACGGAAATAGCGCCCGACGCCTGTAATTGTCCCTCCCGTCCCCTGAGTAGCGATGAAACACTCCACTCTTCCCTCGCATTGCTCGAAGATCTCCGGCGCCGTTGTCAGATAATGAGCTTCGATGTTATTAGGATTCGAGAATTGACCCGGTTCCCAGTACTTGCCGGGTTCGGCCTCGCGTATTTGGCGCACGCGCTCGAGAGCCAAGTCCACATCGGACTCGCCTCCGGATGTTTCGATAAGCTGCGCGCCATAGGCGAGATCAGTTTTCTTGCGTTCTTCGCTCATCCCCGTGGGCATCACAATAATGCAAGGATACCCAAGAGCGGCAGCCACAAAGGAGCAACTGATTCCCGCGTTGCCTGTCGAGCATTCGAGCACCGTCATCCCCCATTTAAGCTCGCCTCGCTCAATGGCGTGCTTGAACATGTTGTAGTAAATGCGATCCTTCAAGCTTCCCGATGGATTAAAGTAGTCAAGCTTCACAAGAATTTCAGCATGAATCCCTTCCGCCTTGGGGATCTTCTGGAGCCGCAGGAGTGGCGAGAAGCCTATGGTTTCAAAGATCGAATCTGCAATTTTCTTGTTTCGTGACCAATCCAATTGAAAAGACTCCTTCAGTTCATTTTCTTTGTTTGATTTCCTTTTCGAGAGCAGTTTCGACGGCCTCCAAAGTCGGCGCAACCGCCTGAGGTGCTGCAGGTGCCGCCGACAACGCTCCTTTCACATCTTTCAATCCATGACCCGTGACAAGCACGAGAGCCGTCTCTCTTTCATCGACAAGTCCCTGCTCGCGCGCTTCAATAAGCCCTGCCAACGCTGCGGCTCCCGCAGGTTCGGCAAACATACCGGTGGTTTGCGCCAGCAATCTCATCGCGCCGCGGATTGCATCATCGGTGACGGCGATCCATTCTCCATCAGTCTCTTTGACAGCTCGCAAGGCTTTCACTTGGTCGCGCGGCAGACCGACTCGAATGGAATCTGCGAAAGTCGAGGTCGCTCCCATCACAGGGAACGGTTTCGCCTTTGCGCTTGCTTCCACCAGTGCTGCCGCGCCGGAGGCTTGGGCTCCAATGAGCCGAGGCATTCGCTGAATACAGCCAGCATCTTTGAGGTCAAGAAATGCTTTGTGCGCTCCCGCCAAGATGCACCCGTCGCCTACAGGTACCGCGACGACATCCGGTTCTTTGCCATCCATTTGGCTGATGGATTCGAGGATAACCGTTTTCTTCCCTTCGGCAAGCATGGGATTTGTGGCCGTATTTCGCGAATACCAGCCGCGCTTTCGGCAGACTTCCGCGCACAAATCGAAAGCTTCGTCATAGGTTCCTTGAATGCGAATGACATATGCGCCATGCAGAAGAAGCTGCGCCAACTTTGCCTCGGGAGCCGCTTCCGGCACGAAGAGCACAACCTTCATCTTGCACGGAGCCGCGAGCGTCGCCAGCGAAGAAGCCGCATTGCCCGTAGATGCTGCGGCGATGACCTCGGCTTTCAGATGAATGGCATGAGCCAAGGCCGAAGCCGACGCGCGGTCTATCAGAGAAGCAGATGGATTCAATCTGTCATCTTTGAGCCAGAGTTGCTTCACTCCCACTTTGGTCGCCAATGTCTCGCTTGAAATCAGCGGCGTCGCTCCTACGGGCAATAGTCTCACGCTCACCGGAGGTTCAACAGGCAAGAAATCTTTCCACTCCCAAAGGTCGCGAGCAGATGTGCCGGAAGGCATGGTGGCGCGCAGTTTTCGGAAATCATAGATGATGTCCATCGTTCCCATGAGTGGACCGCAATCCGGACAAGTGAAAGGAAAGTCTGTCGGCGGCCATTCTCTTGAGCAAGTGACACAGCGAGCCGTCACAAAACGCGGATTGAGCCATTCAGGGGACACGGAAACCTCGAAGAGAGCGTTTCTGCCACACGCCTGGGAAAATATACCGCGCCTGCGCCGCGCATTCTTCCGGGCGAAAATCCACGGGGAGACCGTTTTGCATCCGCATTTTTCCATTGATAATCACTTCTCGCGCAGGCATTGTCCCAAAGCCGAAGAGATAATGTGCGAGGATGTTCGTTGCTTCAACGGGCGTCGGAGGGTGATAGGGAAAGATAGCAATATCCGCAGCCGCTCCCTGTTCGATAACACCGAGTTTTTTTCCAAGAAATCGCCCCACGATTTCCGGATTATTCTTGAATAGAATGCTTTCAAGAAGGTTCCAGCCGAAACCTGGATCTCCAGCCCCTATGGCGAGAGTGCCTGCGGCCGTTTGTGCCTCGGCGCAGAGGCTTGAACCAAAGCCATCATTTCCCAATGCCAAGCGCACTCCCGCCTGGGCCAAGCCTCGGACACTGGGCAATCCGACGGCATTCTTCAAATTTGAGCGCGGATTTAGAACAAGCGTCGCACCGGATTCGGCGAGGAGTGCATACTCGGCCTGACCCAAATCCACGCCATGCGCAAAAATGGACTTCTCATTCAGAAGTCCGAAGCGTGCGAAGCGGCGCACCGGAGAAATTCCTGACAGGCGGCGATCCGTTGGTCCTTCACAAAGATGAGCATGAACGCCGACGCCAAGATCCTCACTTAGCGAAGCTACTCGAGACAAAATGGAGTCAGATAGCGTGAAGGAAGCATGCAATCCGATGAATGGCGCAACTCCAAAACGGGGAGCGACTTCGCGAATGAATTGGAGATTCTCCTCAAGAGCCGCCTCGGCCGCTTTCGCTCCGCAACGACAAGAAACCTCAAAGCAGGTGCTGCCTCGCAGTCCCACTTCGGCGAACGCAGCGGCGATTTCCCTCAGGCTGCCTTGAATAGCCCCGTAGCTTGCATGATGGTCGAATGCACAGGTAATCCCATGGCGCAGGAGTTCCCATAGATAGAGGCGAGCGGCAAGACCTATCGCCGGGAGTGTCAGGGCGCGGTCAAGGGGCCACCAGACCCGGCGCAGAATATCGAGGAAAGAGTGCGACGGTGCTCCGAGCGGGGACATGCCTCGCGCCGGATACCCATAGCAGTGGGTATGAAGAAGGACTTGACCAGGAAAGACGACACAGCCAGAAGCATCTATTGTTTCGATGTCATCCGTGGGAAGTTCGTCTATGTCCGCTTCCACTCGCGCGATTCGTTCGCCATCAACAAGCACGCGCCCGGGCGAAAAGACTTGTGGTCTATCGCCGGGCGAGATCACGATGCCGTGTCGAATCCAAAGAGACATGTTCTAAATGGAGTCGAAGGGGAGTTCAATCTGCGAGATTGTCAAAATAGTGCTCGTCCACCAGCACGACGCGCGCTTTTGAACCGTCAAAAGAGCCAACGATACCCGCTTGCTCGAGTTGGTCAATCAGACGAGCGGCGCGGCTGTAGCCCACTTTCAGACGGCGCTGAAGAATCGAAACCGAGCCTTGGCCCGTGCGAACGACGATTTTCGCGGCATCCAAAAAGAGCGGATCCCGACCTCCTTCCGTCAGAGTAAACTCAGGGCTTTCAGCTTCCGGCTCCAGCGGGAGGGTGAGTTTCATCGCGGGCACGGGTTGCTTTCGAATGTGGGCAATGAGGCGGTCTATCTCCTGCCGAGTGACAAGAGCGCCTTGAAGACGCACGGGATTGGGTTCTTCCGGATGCTGGAAAAGCATGTCGCCTCGGCCCAAAAGCGTCTCGGCGCCATTCATGTCGAGAATTGTGCGGGAGTCCACTTTCATGGCGACGCGAAAAGCAATGCGCGCGGGAAAATTCGCTTTGATGACGCCGGTGATGACATCCACGGAGGGTCTCTGGGTCGCCAAAACGAGATGAATTCCGACCGCGCGAGCAAGCTGCGCCAACCGCGCAATCGGCTCTTCAACTTCCTTCGCAGCAGTAACCATCAGGTCGGCCAATTCATCAATCACAATGACGAGATAGGGCAGCCGCTGGTTATCTCCTCCCATCCGTAGCATCTCCTCATTGTATTCATCAATGTGGCGCGCTCCCTTTTCAGCGAGCAGGTCATAGCGGCGCTCCATTTCGATAAGAACGCTGCGCAGAGCCTTGACAGCCTCATCCGGACGAGTCAAAACATATTCGCTCAGATCTGGACGATGGGTAAGGTGATGATTACGCAGCTCATTATAGGGAGCAAGTTCCAATTTCTTCGGGTCAACGAGGACAAACTGAACTTCATCGGGCGCGGCGCGCAGCAGAATGGAAGCGATGAGCGTATTCACGCAAACGGATTTGCCCGACCCGGTCGTTCCGGCGATGAGCAAATGCGGCATACGAGCCAAATCGGCAACGAAAACATCACCCGAGGCCGTGCGCCCAAGAGCCATGGTAAGCTTTGAAGCCGAAGTCTGAAAAGCCTCAGATTCCGCGATTTCCCGGAATGTGACGGTAGCAGGCTTCGGATTGGCGATTTCGATTCCGACCGCTGCCTCGCCGGGGATTGGAGCCAGAATGCGCAAACCTCGCGCGCGCAGAGCCAGCGCCAAATCGTCGGCCAGCGATTCGATGCGACTGATTTTGACTCCTGCAGCAGGCTCTAAATCATAGCGCGTAATTACAGGCCCTGGATTGACACGCACCACTTTCGCGGAAACGCCAAATTGAGCTAAGCTCTCTTCAAGCAACCGAGCGTTTTCGTCAATCTCTTGCGCCGTGATGGTAGCACCCGAATCCGCTTCGGGAGAATTGAACAGCTCCGCCGAAGGAAAGAGATAGCCCAAAACATGGGAGCTGATCAGTTCAGCAGGTGTCTTGGGTTTTTCGCTCGGCGGTTTTTTTCGCGACGCTCTCTTCTTTTCTCCGGCGAGCGCTTCAATGGCGCCACCAGCAGCCCCTCTTGCTTCATCCGATAACGAGTCTCGAGAAATCGGAGTGCGAAGACTCGTCATGCGGTCGGTCGCTTTGTCGAGTCGTCCTTGAAACCAGACTGCAAACCGCGTAATCGAGAGGGTAAGCCCTGCAACGAAGAGCGCAATCAAGACAATCGTCAGACCAGTGGCACCAAGCCAATAGGTGCCGCTCTCCGTCATCCAAAGTCCGAACAGCCCCGCGATATCGCCATAGTCCGCTTCAACCCATCCCGGCCACAGTGAGCAAGTCAATCCCAAAGTGGCTGATACCCAAAGTCCCAAAAGAACGACCCAAAGTGAGAGCCAAAGTGGACGATGCCAATCGCTACGCCGCAGAAGCGTCCAACCCCAAACAGCTAACAGAATGACAAATCCGTATGCGGCCCAGTGCCCGACCAGCATTGGCCCGAGAGCCCACGCGATGATGGCGCCCGCTCCACCAATCCAGTTTGAGACAGGCCGATTGAAAGGTCCCATCGGCCAATCTGCCGGATCGTAACTCGCCAATGCCAGGAAAGTGAGCAGGGCAAGCGCCAACAGAAAGAGACCACTCGCAAGGACACTCGAATTCGGTCTATTGGCTGTTGGGTTCGGTTGTGCTGTTTTTGGATGTGCTGACCGCGCCATTGCAAATCGAAATTGTTAGACAGAGATGTGGCTTGGAGACAAGCCCGATTTGAGAGAGGCAATCTCCCTATCCGAATTGAGAATCCGCTCTGCTCAATCCAAAGCGACAGCCAATTTCACGAGTTGGAATCGCTCAGGTTTCAGGAGAGTCACTTTGCCCGATTTTCGATCGTCGGGAAGCTCGATCCGATAATCTACCCCTTCAACGAAGTAACGGGGGAACAGAACGGCTTTGCCAATTTTTGAAAGACCAACATCTGCTGCTGAAAAGACAATCTCCTGCGTTTTGCGCAGATCGATGGATTTCGTTTCTGTCATTTTATCGAGGTCGGCCACGCGCCACTTTCCGAGGGCGGGTTTGTCCAGAACACCTAATTTCTCGAAGGTGCTGAAGGGAGCTGCCTGGTAGACAACCGAGTTGAGCTGTCGGGCGAGCTCGGCATTCTGTTCCGCCATGACGGCGATTTGCGCGAGCGCCTGCGTGCGTTCGACTTCGAGTTTTTCAAGCTGGCCGGCAAGCTCGGTGCGGCGAGTCTCCAGCTCGGTCACTTCCTCTTGGGCCCGATTGCGCGCTTGAATCAAAGTGCTGCGCTCTTGGTCAATCTTACGCTTGGAAATCCGCATCAGCTCATTCGGACTGATTCTCGCCTCACCCTGCGTCACGAAAGTGCCGAAGATTCCGTCTCCCCAGTAGTTCCAAATTTCAAAGCCCGGCAGAAGTTCGGGAAAGAGTGCTTCCTGTTCCACCAATTGCAGTGCCTCTTCCTCATTGATGCCGATTTCTTTCGTCAGGAAGCTCATCGCGACTTGGAAGTGGCTTTCTCCCTTCTGGACGACATGAGGAGGTCTTAGCCGTGAGCGGACTTCCTGCATCTCCAGATTCAACCGCGACACCTCTTGATTGAGGTCAATGACCTCCTGCAGGAGACCTCGATAAGACAAATCTTTCTCCTGAGCGACGCGCTGAGCCAGCACCTCGGCTTGCTCGGGTGTCAGTCCGAATTTGCCCAGTCCCGCCGTGTCAATGGCGCCGGTTGGGTGAGCCTCGTTGTAGCGACGCACCATACCGCGTATCTTGTCCTCGCGAGACATGATCTGGTCATTCAGCTTCTCCACTTTCAAGACAAGCTGCTCGAAGTTCTGCACAGCGGCGGGTTCGCGCCGAGACAGGAAATGGATGAGGAGCACCGCTGCAATACCGACGACAACGACGATGATCACAATGACGGCCGCAGAGCCGCGTTGTTTGGAATGATTGAAGGGACTCATAGTCTTCCTCCCTAATTACAGAATGCTCGGCCACCTTCGATGGGGCCGGGATGATCCAATATGTAATGGACAATGCTCGTCCATGGGGTGCTTGCTGTCGAAGTACTCCGTGTAAGTATGGGGGCAACCTTCGCGCGCCAGTTTTCCGCTTTCGGCGCAGACTTCAGCGGTGATGATTCCCTCAGGTGTCGAAAACTTCTGGTCAGGATAATCCATGGTATCGTAGGCCAAGGTGATGAATTGGGCCCAAATCGGCAACGCGGCGTGAGCGCCTTCCTGGCCGGAGCCAAGAGTCTTGGCGGGATTGTCGAACCCGACCCAGACGCCTGCCGCAAGGTAGGGCGTGAATCCGATGAACCAGGCATCCGCATAATCGTTCGTTGTCCCCGTTTTTCCGGCCGCCGTTTGGTAAAAATGATGCTTCGAGCGCAAACCGGCTCCTGTTCCTTCCCGGGTCACCGTTTCCATGAGGCTGGTCATGAGAAACGCGGTCTGCTCCGAGAGCACAACCGATTTCTGCGGTGAGTACTCCGCCACTACTTGCCCGAATTCATCGAGGATGCGCGTCACATACATGGGCTGCGCACGAACGCCATGCGCTTGAAACACACCAAAAGCCGAAACCAACTCAAGAGGGATGACACCGGAAGAGCCCAGCGCCAAAGCATCCACAGGATCAATGCGTGTCGAAATCCCCAGCCGATGCGCCATGGTGACGACCTCCTGTGGCGTCGTATGATCCCGCATAAGTCGCACACTCACGAGGTTTAGGGATTTCTTCAGCGCGTCGCGCAGACTCGGCGTGCCTCCCGCTGAGCCATCGTAGTTCTTGGGAGCCCAGACATCGCCGTTGGGAAGTTTGACGATGACCTCATCGTTCGATAAACGGGTTGAAAGAGGCAAGCCCTTATCAACAACCGTGGCATAGAGAATTGGCTTGAAAGCGGAACCGGGTTGGCGAACGGCCTGGGTAGCCCGATTGAACTTGGTCTGCGCGAAGTCTCGCCCTCCAATCATCGCCAGAATGCTGCCGGTGGCAGGATCAAGCGCCACGAAAGCTAATTGCACCTCGAGTTGAGCTTTCAGCAGCGAATCCACCAACGCCTTGTCGCGGGCAAGGCTTCGGAGCTTGGCGGAAGTTGCCTTGGGATAGAGCTGGCGGAGAAGGCCATGAAGTTCGGACCGCCGATATGCTCTGTTGACCTCTTCCTGCAAGACTGGCATCCATTCGGCTGCTGCCTCTTCAGCACATGCCTGCAAACGCGCGTCCAGAGTTGTTTCGACGGTCAATCCGTCGTGGTAGGGGTCAATGCCGAGCGCTTCCACTCGCTGCACCACGAGCTGTCGCACATTCTCCGTGAAATAAGGCGCAATCCCCTCTCCGCCTTCCTCGACTTGCGAGACCAAGAGCCCCAGGTCACTTTCACGCAGTTCTTCATATTGTCGCCGGTCAATGAAGCCAAGTTTCCACATGCGTTTAAGAACCACATTGCGCCGTTCTTGCGCTTTCTCAGGATAGCGCAGCGGATCATACCCGGAAGGCGAACGCGGCAAGCCTGCGATCAGCGCGGCCTGCGGCGCGCTCAGATCCGAAGCAGAGCAAGAGAAGAAAGTCCTCGC
Organism: Candidatus Puniceispirillum sp.; assembly: GCA_020724065.1. GTDB lineage: Bacteria > Electryoneota > RPQS01 > RPQS01 > DYHQ01 > DYHQ01. Next base: position 29,116 of record DYHQ01000006.1, read on the forward strand.
CGCCGCATCCACACCGTATGCACCATGACCAAAGTAGCTCTGCGTCAGGTACATCTCGAGGATTTCATCTTTCGAGTAATGGCGTTCAATCTCAATGGCGGTGAGTTGTTCGCGCAATTTGCGCACGATGGTTCGTTCCCGGGAGAAATAAAGAGTCCGCGCCAATTGCTGCGTGATCGTGGAGGCTCCTCGCGGATGAAATCGCAGCAGAAGAACATCCTTGATAATCACGGCCGCCAGGGCGTCGGGCCGCATGCCCCAGTGGTGGTAAAATTTGTGGTCTTCGATGGCCAAGATGGCCTTGGTCATGTGAGGCGAAATCTCGGAAAGCGGGACATAGAAACGGCGCTGGGTGTAAAGTTCTTTGATCACGACACCGTTTCGGTCAAGGATGCGCGTACTGAGTTTTGGATTGTAGTTCTCCAATTGTTCGAGCGAGGGCATGCCCGAGACCAAATACCGGTAGAAGCCAAATCCACCACCAAGTAAAAGGAGTCCAATCCCCAGCGAAAGTGGAAGAATAAGCGTGCGCTTTTTGTTCCCTGAGCTCATCTAAATCCTCTGAAGAATCCGCTATGACTCCTGCCAGTAGCGGAGCATCAGGTGTTCTCCGTCATGGATCCCATAGGAAAAATGCCGAATCCAGTCACCGAGGTTTAGGTAGGTTCCCTGCGGGAAATCAAACTGCTTCGGATGATGGCTGTGCCCGATGACGACTCCTTGAAATCCGCGAGCAAACTGCCTCTGCGCGAAAGCCCGATATTCTTCTTCATCTGCCTCGCGGTAGTGGATTCGCGTGCGGCTTGTCCGACTGGTCGCACGGGCCAGAGCCATTCCAATGTCCGGATGCAGCCACGAGAAAAGCCGCTGGTTGATGCGGCTGCGCAGGATGCGCTTGAGAAGCCGATAGCCGCTGTCGCGTGTTAGGATTCCGTCACCGTGATAGACATAAATCTTCTGCTCACCGACAAGATATTCCGCGGCGCCAGAATTGACTGTAAAGCCGAGATCTCGTTCCAGAAATCCTTGCAAACGGAAATCATGATTCCCCGGCAAATAATGAAGCGCGACTCCCGCATTCTCCAACGCCTGAAACCGGCACAGAAGATCGAAATGTCGCTTGGGGATTACCGTGTTCCATTCGTACCAGAAGTCAAAGATGTCGCCAACCAGAACAAGCGCCTTGGCTTGGCGCTGAACTACCTGCAAAAATCCAAGGAGTTTCCGATACTTGCTTGCCTCTTCTGAATCCGTGCCCTCACCCAGATGAATATCCGACAAAAAATATACTGGAGGCCGAAGCGAAACCAACGCGAGCTCCGAAATGCTATCAATTCTTCAATATACCCACTTTCGCTGCCAAATGCAACGATTTTCGAGACTTCCTGCATTGGCCGTCTCCTTTTTGCTTGACAAAGAAAGCGCAATAGCTTAACTTATGAGCGGAGATAGACGATTCGGAAGCCTCTCCGATCTATCTTCTTTCTGTATTAACAATGATTTATTAAGAAAGCCACTATGGTGATCCTTCTGTCATTGCCGTTTTACTTCCGAAGTATGGTTTTCGTTTCGTTTCCGCCTCTTTTGCCTGGCCCTTTGAATATGAGCCAATGACCAAGCATCGCTGGCATATTTTTTGGATTTCCTACCGTCGTCCGATTATTGTCTGGTCGGCCATCGTTATTATCATCGCCGGAGGCCTATTAGCTGGAGTTCAGGGGCGGGCGATTGCGCTCATTGCCATTCTCTTTGGACTCCTGACGCAGGCTTTCAGTGGCCTGATGGTTCTTCTTGCACTTGTTCCCTGGGTTGGCCCGCTGATTGTCAAAGCGCTTTCCATACCGTTAGTTTGGCTCATGAATGCTCTCGGCTATTTCTCAGCGGTTGTTCTTGTCAAGAGAGGCTACGGGCGGGGAGTCCTTAAGACTCGAGTTGTTACAACGGCCGTTATTGTGGGAGTCGTCATCGGCTACATCCTCGGCAAGCTCATATAGTTGCGGTGCAATAGGCCAAGACCCTCTGTAGGAGACGAAGAGCTTGACGCTTGACTCTCTATGCGGAATTTGTTATCTTACAAAAAGCATTAATCGAGCGATGGCGGGTAAGCCGCCAGCAGCGTTATTTCATCTTATTTTTGGAGGTTGCTCATGAGGCGTTGTATGACAACAGGGCTACTGCTTCTTTTTGTAGGCGCCATGATTGCGCTGGCAGGTGAGCCCAGCAAGACATCCGTGACAAGAAACAACACCGTCCTGCCGGCTACGGGAATGAAAGAACCCTCCACGGTCCGGCACCTTGATGAAGTCATCTACTTTGAAGATTGGGAAAGCGGTCTGAATGGCTGGACTTCCCGTGATCTGACAGCCACTCCCGGTACTTGGCACATTGATACATGGAACGCCTTCGGCGGTACCGGTATGTCCTGGTGTATGGGCCAACATCCAGTCTATTGCGACACAGTGGGCTATGATAATGACTGGTATATGGTACTCGATTCACCTCCAATCACCTTGCCGGCGGGAAGCTGCTCACTCACCTTCTGGAGTCGAGTGGCGTGCGAAATGCCCGCTGGTGCTACCACTCCGTACAACGGTTGGGATGGGGCCAATATCAGGATTTCAACGGATGGGGGGGCGACCTGGCCTTTCATCGCCAACACCTATGTCAACCCGCACTATGACCGAACCAGTCTGTATAGTTTCGGCTTCCAGCATGGTGAAGGGCCTGGCGTTCCCGGTTGGGTTGGCAACTACCACATCAACTGGTTTCTTCAGACGGTTAACCTCAGCTCCTGGGCTGGGCAGACCGTACGCCTTCGGTGGGCTCTTGCTTCCGATCCCGCCTGGTGTACTTGCGATGGGCCGAACCAGCAATGGGCCTACGGCTGGCAGGTGGACAATATCCGCATATTCAGCGGCACGGACACGACTTTCACCCACAACGGCGACAATGACACGGGGTGGCTAAGCCATAGCAACCAGCCGATTGGCGGAGACCTTTGGCGCGTAGCCGAATGTAACCATCCGACTCCTCCACCCTGTCCGCCACCTTCGGGGACTCATTATTTGGCATGCAATGATCCCGTGACCCGCCAGTACAATGACAACATGAACAATGAGGTTGTCTCGCCTTACATTGACCTGAGAAGCCTGGAATTTGGCACGGCGGTCGTGGATTTTCAGGTGGCAGGTTATCTGGGCAGTAGCTCCGACAGTTTCCCCGATTGTGATTATTGGCATTGGGAAGTGACTCCCGACAGTGGACTCACTTGGTACTTTGCGTCCAACCCTTGTGGTCTGGGCGCCCCCAACTATGTCCACCCGGATGCACCAGACGATTGGTGTCTGTATAGTCAATGCTACGGTCTGTCAGGCTTCGACGCATCCTGCTACATCGGTTCGGTGATTCGGATGAAGGCGGTCTTCGAGTCAAATGATGACGCCATTGTGGGTGTCGGTCCCTGCTTTGATGACATCACTCTGACCTACACTTCCGGATACACGAATGACATGACCTGCTATTCGCTTCAGGTTCGTTTCCCGACAAACGAGGGACGCGCCGCCCGCGGCATAGCTTATTTCATGGATAATGGCTCCGATGATCAGACCGGCGTGCCCGCATGGTGGAAGGAGTACGGAGGCACGGCGCTTCGATTCCTGCCGAATCTTACACTGGCATCAGGGCAAACGGAATCGCGCGCGTTCACTTGGACGCCCGCGTCAACAGGGGACAAGACGGTGATGGCTTGGACAGTCCTCGCCGAGGATGAGAATTTCTCCAATGATACCAGCTACTGCCGGGACATTGATGTGCGAGGAGCTGCCGCGAGTTTGGAGCTGGGATATGACAACCGCTCCGTGCACTGGCGTTTCAACTATGCCGCGGGGGAAGGCGCCATGACGAGATTTACGCCGGCAGCGGATACCATTGGCCTGCCATTCGATCTGAACACAGTTCGCATGCAGTTTGATGCGAGTCAGACTGGAGCCCAGGAGATTGGCCTTCGCATTTACGAAGACCAAGGAGGTACCCCGGGCGTTATGATATATTCGGAGGCCGTGACCGTATCAACTCCCGGAGATGTTGCTCCGAACTGGAAAGAGGTGAGTCTGACCGGTGTGCCCGGGGCAATAGGCATGGGCGGCGATTTTTGGGTCTGGCTCGAGGTGCTGAGCTCGGAACCCGACCAGCGCTACCCTCAGATCCTTGGAGACGACGCCGAGCCCTGGGACAATCATGAGCACTTCTACACCTATCAGAGTGGTGGCGTGCCCGATGAGCAACCTTTCTTCTACATGATGCGGGCGTTGGTCACGTCGGATGTTGCGGCGGATGTCAAGGAATTCTCTCCGTTGAACTACAGCTTGGACCAGAACTACCCGAATCCCTTCAATCCGGTCACGGAGATCCGATACAGCATCCCGCGCACTGAGAAAGTCAGTTTGCGTGTGTTCAATCTGCTCGGCGAGGAAGTCGTTTCCTTGGTTGACGGCACTCAGTCTGCTGGTGCGCATAAGGTCAATTTCGATGCGACAGCCCTGCCATCCGGCATCTACATCTACAAGCTCCAAACCAATGGCTACACAGCATCCAAGAAGATGGTGCTGATGAAGTAACGAGGTGAGATTCTTCTGTGGGGAATATGAGGGTCAGGTGCAGCCTAAGCGCCTGACCCTTCTTGTTCAGGAATAGTCCGGGATGTGCTTGATCTCGCCCAGCTCGCGCGGTCGGACAGAGTTGAAAACAAACAATAGATTTCCAGAGAGCCACAGTCGAGTTCACAAGGAGGATACATCATGGTTCGGAAATCGTTTGGCCTATTGACACTCGGGGCTATCGGTGTCGCCCTGCTTTGGGCAGCCCCAAGAAGCACATTGCTGAAAGAAACACTGCACATGTACCCAGTCACAGGAGGCTCAGTTGAGTCGCAATCTCGCCTTCCGCGTATGATTGCAGAGCCGCCTCTCTGTTCTTTGGATGACTATGTAGGAACCGTCCACACGGCCGGAACGACGGAGTACGACAACCAACACAATGGGACTTGTGGCAGGATGCTTGATGTGAATGCTGGCGGGATGGTCTCCGTCACATGGACCAATATACTCATGGGCGACTTTCGATGTGTCTATGCCAATCTCTGGAATCCTTTGCTCGGGGATTTTGTCTACGATTCCATCGGTTATCGAATAGACAATTCCCTACGCGCGGGCTACATTTGCCAAACAGCGCTGAGTAACGGACATTTCTGTTTTGCCTTTCACCAGTTGACAACGACTTCGGAGATGCATCCTGTGACCGCTATTCCTCCTGTTATTGTGGGACCCAACTACTATTTTCCTGATTTGGAATTCATTTGGCCTAAGATTAACGACGATATCAATGGTACGCTTCACATGATTTCGACTGAAAATCCAGGTGAAGCGTGCATCCCCCTGCGCATGGCCTATTCCCGGGGCACCCCAATCTTTGACTCTGAGGGATTCCCAACCGACATCCATTGGGACAGTTTCGGAATAAACGATTTTGAATTGTGGGATACTGTGACGGTCATCTCACCCGATGTCGCTTGCTCGCGCCGTTCGCTTCGGTGTGCCGTCGCTTTCTGCCATCCCATGAGTGACCCGTTCGAGGACTACACCCAGATCGAGAACGAAGTCTATCTGCGTGTTTCCGAGGACGGCGGGCTGAACTGGGGCGAGTTTCGTAATATCACCCAATGGACACCTATGAGTGGAGGAATCGGAGATACGCTGCGTGCGTATGTGGATGTGTCTGTCCTGCTTGATGAGGAAGACAGAATACACCTTGCCTTCACCACCATCCGTTATGTTGACGAAGGACCTGATTCTGGGCTGTATGGGATCGCGTCAAAGATCTTTCATTGGAGCGAAGAAACGGATTTCTTCAGCTTGGTTGCTGACGGCTGGTATGAAGGCTATGAACCGGGAATATGGCAGCGCAATGTTCAGCGACCGAGTTTGGCTATTGATACGCTGACAGGCTGCCTTTACTGTTCGTATATGCAATATGACACGACGACTTGCAGCGAGAACGGCTACCCAATGGCTGATGCCTTCGTGACCGTTTCGACAAATGGCGGGTGCTCTTGGGCCGCTGGCACGAATGTAACGAACACTACACCAGACATGAATCCGGTTCCGACCGGTGCCTCCATGCACGAACGCGATGTGACGGTAGCGCCTTTAGTGACAGATGGATTCTTGCACATGGAATACATCTTGGACAAAGATGCGGGGAGTATGGTACACGGTGAAGGGATGGCAACCTTCAATCCGGTGATTTATCAGCGCATTCCCGTGGATCAGATTGCGATCTCGCCACTTTTGCCCGAGTATCCAATGCATTTCGACTCGACGGGCTTTCCGCACTGCGAATCGCGAGTCTCAGCTGGTCAAGACCATCTTCCGGAGCGATTCTCGCTCTACCAAAATTACCCGAATCCGTTCAATCCGACAACGACACTGCACTTTGAGCTGAGGCAAGCTGGAAAAGCGACACTCATTGTCTACAATGTGCTTGGACAGGAGGTAGCGAGGCTGCTGAGCAATGAATGGCTTGCGGCAGGAGTGCATCAAATCAGGTTCGACGGCTCGAACCTGCCCTCGGGAATCTATATTTATTCCTTGCTTTCGGATGTTCGTGTCGCTTCCAAGAAGATGGTGCTGATGAAATAATCCTGGGTGGGAGAAAGAAAAAATCCCGACAGGTTTTCGGCTGGTCGGGATTTTCATTACGCCGATTTCTTGCTATGAAGCGGGTCTATTTCTGCGGAAAATTCTTACGATTCTGTCCCACGGAATGGCCAAAGCGCTGCGGGTTTGACGCCAGAGAAGAAAGAGTCCCAAAGCACCCATGAGAACATTGGGAGACCACATCGCCACAGCGGGACTGATGAAGCCTCGTTCGGCCAGGTCTTCTCCCCCAATCAGGAAAACCCAATAAATCAAAAAGAAGAAAATCGAAAATCCCGCCGCCACGCCGAGGCCTCCTCGCTGCGCCGAAATGCCGAGCGGAACTCCCAAGAGCACAAAAATGATGCAGGCCACGGATATCGAGAACTTCTTATTGATTTCCACCCAGTATCCGGCCAGTTGCTTTCGATTCCTCGCAGGGTCCTTTTGCAGCTTCCGAACCGTTTCATACATTTGATGAAGGTTCATCTCGCGGTCGCTGCGCCACTGGCTGTCCGTTCTCTCCAGAAGAGTCCCCGGTGCTTTCACACGAAACATCGCTCGTTCAAATTGCGTTCGCTGATATTCTTCCGGTTTCACTTTGGACGCGCGACCAATCTCCCCATCCGTCAGCATAAACAAGAATCCCGCCTCGACCGAGTCGTATTCGAGAAAGCCCCGCCTTGCGGTTATCGTCGTGTGCCACTCGGGATCGTTCTCGTCGTAGACAACAATATCCCCCATGCGAGAGCTGCGAGGGTCAATCTCGCGCGCATAGAGAACATAGCCCGGAATGTCGAAGAGAAAGACTCCCGCTTCCAAGACCATTGTCGGTCGCTTGCGGTGAATATCCGATTGCAGGACGCGCGACCGGTGGTTCATGATAGGAAGAATCTCATTTTGAAACTCGACGAGGAAAGCCGCCGGCAAAACTGAGGCCACCAAAGGAGGAAGGAGCAATCGTGTCGGGCCGACGCCGCACGCTTTGAGTGCCGTGATCTCACGCTCGGCGGCCATCCGCCCGAACGACGCAACGGTTGCCACCAGCACGGCCATCGGCACAGCCAAGGCAATCATCCACGCCAGATTCAAGAAGAAGAATTCAAAGATGGTAGCCAGCGGCAGGCCTTTGTCGGCAATCCGTCCCAACATCTGGAAAACGAGATTGAGCACAAAAATAAATATGATAAGCCCCAGACTGAAGAAGAATGGAGCGATATGCTCACGCAGGATATAACGAAAGAGGATGCTCATGGATAGCCCATTGCCGTACGAATGAACTGCCCGCAACAGCATAATATACAAACAAACAGCTTGATTTTAAAATGGATTTTGGATATATTTGAAAACAAGGCGATTAGCGAGTTCTTGTCGCCGTTGTGGGTGTGTCACCCGCTTGAGACTGACTCGCCGAGCAGGGTCGCCTGACCCTGCCGAAACCAAGCCGCCGCGGCGGGTCTCCAGACCCGCCCGGCATTCTATCACGATAGCGCCATTGCCGATCTGGAGGACTAGACCTAACTGGTAAGGCAGCGGTTTTGAAAACCGCCGGGCCTCACGGCCCTTGGGGGTTCGAATCCCTCGTCCTCCGCCAAGAAAATGAGGGATGCAGAGGCAGAAGTCAGTGGGTGAATTATGGGCCTGACAGTACTGGAAATTGAAGTCGGCAATCCGGCAAAGCCGGAAGCATTGGCATGACTTTTCTCTTTTTTGGATTTTGGATTTTCTGCTTTCCGGAGAGGTGGCCGAGTGGCTGAAGGCGGCGGTTTGCTAAACCGTTGTATGGTGTGAAGCACTGCGGCGAGGCACCGGATTCTCCTCTATGATAATTGCCACACAGAAATAGACATGCAGACCACAAAACGACTACTCACAATCAAGGAAGCAAGCGAATGGGCAAGTCAATTTCTCCACAGAGACGTTGGCGAATCCAATATTTCCTATCTAATCCAGTATGGAAAAATACAAAGGCACGATGGCGGTAACGGCACACTTGTCGATTTAGCCGAATTGAAAAACTACTATCAATCATACCATGGTAGGAGAGAAATCCGTTGGAAGGCAAAATTGGGCGATGATCTAAACTGGGCATTGTCTTTTGATCACCTAAGAGAGAAGGACACAACCAAACATGTTCATCGTCTCCACCCGTACAAAGGAAAGTTTATTCCTCAGCTCGTCGAATACTTTCTGGGGCCACACACGGACGATTTCAAGAAGCAAATATTTTTCAAGAAAGGAGATATCGTTCTTGATCCATTTTCAGGGTCAGGAACAACGTTAGTGCAGGCAGCCGAGATGGGAATCCATGCAATAGGTGTGGATATCTCTCGTTTCAATTGCATGATCACGGAAGCGAAGTTGCAGAACTATTGCTTTGATTCACTCGAAGATGACGTAAATAGAGTAAGGAAAGCCATCTCGGACTACGAGGCCGACGGTCGCGTATCTGCTTTTGAGGATGAACTACTGGAGAAAATGGCTGATTTCAATAACATGCATTTCCCAAGCCCGGAATTCAAATACGAAATCCAACGAGGGCAACTTGACGAGAGTAGATACGCAGCCGGAAAGGAAAGAGAATTTCTGAGAATCTACGGTGACCTCGTCAGGAAATATGGTATTGAGTTGAATCATTCTGCAAGCAAGACCTTTTTGGACAAGTGGTACCTAAAAAACGTCCGCAAAGAAATCGATTTTGCATTTGAACAAGTTAGGAAAATCAAAGACATTAAGAACAAAAAAATGTTGGCGGTCATTTTGAGCCGAACAATCAGGTCATGCCGTGCAACAACGCATTCTGATTTAGCCACGCTTAAACAGCCACAAATAACGACCTACTATTGTTGGAAACATAAGAAAATTTGCAAGCCGCTCCTCTCAATAAGAGCGTGGTTTGATCGCTACTCGATTGACACAATATGTCGGTTGAAAACCTTCGCCGAATTGAAGACGGACGCACAATATGTGGTTCTCGCAGCGGACTCTCGAACGGTTGATATCTTCAAAGAGGTAGAAAAGAGAAACAGAGAATTACATGAGTCTCTGAAGAAGCAAAAGATCAAGGGCATTTTTACCTCGCCACCTTACGTTGGTCAGATTGACTATCACGAACAACATGCCTACGCATACGATCTTTTCGGTTTTGGGCGCAGAGACGAGCTGGAAATAGGACCGCTTTACAAGGGGCAAGGTGCGGAGGCACAAGCATCTTATGTTGATGGAATTTTAAAAGTCTTGCTAAATTGCAGAAAGTCTCTGACTGTTGATCCTGATATATTTCTTGTAGCGAATGACAAGCATAATCTGTATCCGGAAATTGCAGAGAAGGCAGGCATGAAAATTCTAAATCGGTTTAGGCGGCCGGTATTGAACCGAACTGAACGGGATCGAACTCCATATTCAGAAACAATCTTTCACTTAAAGTACAAATAGATTCATGCTATTGACGCAAGAGCAACAAGACAGAATCAGTGAAGTTGTCAAGGACATATTATTGAAAAGAATTGGCAACTTCCCAGAAGTGGGTGCTCAGATTCGTAACGCCCCATTTCACAGTGGATTTCTGGAATGTTTCAGGGAACGGCTTATGCCACTAAACATAAAAATGCCCTACTTAATTGCCATAGCCAGTTGGTTGCATGGACTAAACACTTCTCTTGCGTCAGGATTTGAAAATATTTCACATATACTGTCGGGTGGCTACAAGCGTAAATTCACTGGACCATATAGCCTGGTGGTCAAAACCACGCAAGCTTTTCAAATAGAGAACATAATACGCGATTTGAAGACAGGCAGCCATCTGCCAGATTTGAGTAGAGAGAACAGTCTGATTTTTGACTATTCAGATTCCGATGACGAAGTAGGTTCTTTGCCGTTCACGGTGGACACCTACATAGAAAGACAAAATGAGATTATCGCGATTGAGTTGAAGTCCGTAAGGCCAAATTCTGGAGAAGGACGAGGTGAGAAACAAAAAATACTGTATGGGAAAGCTGCTCTCAAACTGGCGCACCCAAATAAGAGTATTAGATTTCTTGTTGGATTTCCGTTCGACCCGACGTCAGAATTGCCAACCGGATATAACAAGGAAAGATTTTTTGACTATCTAATCGAGTTTAAGAAGTTTTTTTCTCAGGAGGAAGTCCTAATTGCCGACGAGTTATGGGACTTCCTTAGCGGCAATCGTGAGACAATGAGTGCCATTTTGAATGTAATAGCAGAAACGGTGTCACAAGTAAGGAATTGATTAGGTAAGGAAAATATAGACATAATTCTTTCACCGGAGAGGTGGCCGAGTGGCTGAAGGCAGCGGTTTGCTAAACCGCCGTATGGTGTGAAGCACTGTACCGGGGGTTCGAATCCCCCCCTCTCCGC
>DYHQ01000071.1 GCA_020724065.1 Candidatus Puniceispirillum sp.
TTGCCCAAGAATATCAAACACTTGGATTGATACATGTCCTGCCCGCGTCAAGTTATAAGTTATCTGCGTTACCGGATTGAATGGATTCGGCCAGTTTTGATGAAGCGTATGCTGTTGAGGCAAGGAAGTAGTATGTTCGTCGGACGCCGCTGGGTCAGCTCCCGTCCTGACAAGCCAGTAATCCGTCGAACCTGCACCGAAAGAGTCAGTCGGTCCCGCCAGAACATAGCCGCCATCTGAGGTCCTGTGAACATCCCAGCAATCATCCCAATCCGTCCCTCCAAAGGTGCGACTCCAGACGCTATCGCCATTCGTATTCGCTTTGACTAACCAGAAATCGCTACTCCCCGCGCCGAACGACAAAGTCGCTCCCCCCATGATGTAACTTCCGTCGGGAGTCTGGCGAACACGAAAACACTTATCAGAGTTGCTTCCGCCAAAGGAGTTGCTCCAGACCAGAGCACCGCTTGCATCGGTTTTCACCAGCCAGAAATCGCTGTTTCCCGCTCCATAAGAGTTGGTCCTGCCGGCCAAGATGAAACCACCATCAGATGTCTGTTGAGCGGAATGGAGTATCTCAGGGCCACTCCCACCATAGGTTCGACTCCACAGACTGTCTCCGTTGGCATCCGTTTTCACCAACCAGAAATCCTGTGAGCCAGCTCCAAAGGAATTCGTGAAGCCCGCAAGCGCATACCCGCCATCCGAGGTCTGTTGAACCGCCCAGCATATATCCGTATTCGCACCTCCGAAGGTGCGGCTCCACAGACTGTCTCCGTTCGCATCAGTCTTCACCATCCAGAAATCACTCTCCCCCACACCAAAAGAAGAGGTGTATCCAACGATGACAAAACCACCGTCAGAAGTCTGCAAACCCGCCAAGCCTTCTTCCCAATCACTGCCTCCGAACGACCGCGTCCAGAGGCAGTCCCCCGCCGCGTTCGTCTTGATAGGCCAGAAATCAAGTTCCCCCGAGCCCATCGAATTGGTGGTCCCAAAGAGAGCAAAGCCGCCATCCGCAGTCGCTTGGATGGAATTGCAGAGATCAACGCTATTCGCTTGAATGATACGGCTCCAGAGACTGTCTCCGCTCGCATTGGTTTTTACCAGCCAAATATCGGGAGGTGTCTGGGTCAAGGAGCTGGTCTCCCCTGCGATGACATAACCGCCATCGGGTGTCGGTAGCAACGACCAGCAGCCATCATAATCCGCCCCACCAAAAGTCCGGCTCCACAAGCTGTCCGGCTGAGCAAAGGCAGACGAAACCAGAATCAGCAGAGCCATCCCGAATGCGGTATAACCTAACTTGCGCATGTTCATTCTCTGACCTCTCTCTGGATTATTGTCGCTGAGCCAGGTTCTCAACCTGGCCGGAACCCTTCTCGTCATGGCGGCTGAGCTCCCACCTTGGCAAATGTAGGGGCACGGCGCGCCATGCCCCTACTTCAGGAGCACCATCTTATTCGTCTGAACAAACTCCCCCGCTTGAAGACGATATAGATAAATGCCGGAGGCCAAGCCCGAGCCGTCGAATAGAACCGTGTGCGCTCCGGCAGATTGCGTCTCATCCACGAGAGCTGCAACTTCTTGGCCCAACAAATTGAAGACCTTCAGCGAAACTTTGCTTGACTTCGGGAGCGCATAAACGATTTGCGTGGACGGGTTGAAGGGATTCGGAAAATTTGGATAAAGGATGTATTGGTTCGGTGTGCTCACCGCAGAAGACTCCACATCCAGTTGATCGGGCCCCGTCTTCATCAGATAAAAATCATACCAGCCCGCACCAAAAGACTCTGTCCATTCCGCCACGATATAGCCTCCGTCGGTTGTCTGCTGAACAGAATTTGCGACATCTTCGTTAATGCCTCCATAGGTGCGTGTCCAGAGCGTGTCGCCTTGGCTATTCGTCTTTACCAGACAGAAATCAAGTATAACTGTACCGAACGAACACGCGAACCCCGCCACGATATATCCTCCATCAGATGTCTGCTGAACAGAAAGGGCCCACGGATATGATTGGCCCCAGCCGAGGGCACGCGTCCAAAGCGTGTCGCCTTGGATGTCGGTCTTTACAAGATATGCACTGCTGGGACCGAAAGATGATGAGTATCCTGCCGCGATGTATCCTCCGTCGCGCGTCTGCTGAACGGAATGAGCCTGACTCCCCCCATAAGTGCGGGTCCAGAGCGTGTCGCCTTGGCTGTTCGTCTTCACCAGATAGAAGCCACCCGCACCGAAAGAATGGGTCTCTCCCGCCACGATGTAGCCTCCATCGTCGGTCTGCTGAACGGAATAGGCGTAATCCCACAATCTCCCCCCATAAGTGCGTGTCCAGAGCGTGTCGCCTTGGCTATTCGTCTTCACAAGGTAGAAATCCTGTGAGCCCGCACCGAAAGAACTGGTGTATCCCGCCATGATATAGCCTCCGTCGGCTGTCTGCTGAACGGAATAGGCGTAATCCCACAATCTCCCCCCATAAGTGCGTGTCCAGAGCGTGTCGCCCGTTGAACCAGTCTTCACCAACCAGAAATTGGAATATGCCGGTGTTACAATGCCAAAGGAGTGGGTGTATCCCGCGATAATATATCCTCCGTCCGATGTCTGCTGGACATCATAAGCCGCATCGTCGTAGATTCCCCCATACGCATGCGTCCATAGAGTATCCGGATTTGGCTGGGCAAACGCGGCAGAGACGCCGACAAGCAGAGCCATCCCACACAAAGTGCGAACAAGATTGAGCGTTTTCATCTTTTGCCTCCCACACATTTTTCGCTCTCGCCGAGACAGAACCCTGAATTATTTCCTCCCCGAGGCAGATCCCGTGAGCTGCCAGGAACAATCATCTTTTCGCCGCCTTCGGCTCGAGCGAAATTCCCTCCGACTCCATCCATCCGGCGAAGACTTCATAGAAGTCGCGTGTCCTCTCCAGCGTGGGTCGGTCGCGAATCGCCACAATCGCCGTCGGCCCGCCGGTGCCTTGTGTCACGCGTCCAAGCCCAAGAAACTGACTGCGATGCCGAAAATCCGAATCCGCAAGCAAAATCGCCGTCTCACCCTGGACAAGAAACAGTTTCAACTGATGCTCAACCTCGGAGAATTGCACATGAATGTCCCATCCTTGAAAGCGAGCCTTTCCCTTCAAATAGCCGGGTTTCGTCTCCAAGTAATCCATAACCACCTGCGGAAACTCGCCTTTCTGCCCGCGCAGCCACCGGAGCAAACCCGACAGAGTCTCCTCATCTACTATGTCTTCGCCGAGGCTCAGCTTGTCGGAAGGATTTTGCCCTTCACTAAGGCCCGCTGGACTACGATACTTGTCTCCCGTAGGCAGCCCGGGCAGATTGGTCGTCGGCGCCTCCACACCTCGCGAAGTGCCGAGCTGCGGCACAGTCGTTCCGGGCGTTTCTGTGGACGGCCCCGTATAGGAAGGGCGACTCGGCGCAGGCAAATCGCTCGAGCCTCGGCCTTGATAGACCTCACCTCGAGAGGGCAAGGCTCCCGGCAAAGCCATCGGGAGATAGTTCTCACCCGATTCAGCCTGCCGCGTCACAATCTCGGGCAAGGGCGATGCTTCGGGCTCGATCCGCGGCTGCCACTCCACAGGGGTCTCCAGAGCCTTGTCGAGCAAGCCAAACTCCGCAGGCTCGGGACTGGCACCAGCAAGGTCCATCTGACCCAAAAGAGGTGTCCCTGTGGTGAAAGCCCATGCCATGGAAGGAGCGGAGCTTTCCGCCGCATTCTGCGGTCGGATTCGAGTTGGAGGAGGGGGAGGAGGAGGCGTCCGCCATTCAACGATTCTCTCGATGGGAATGACGACCACGGGACTCGTCGAAAATACCCGCGGCAGATTCGTCCAATCGGGAATGATTGAAAGCGTAATCAGGCTGAGCAAAAACGCCGTTCCCCGAATGCCGATAAGAACTTGACGCTCTTTCATGGTGTCTGCCCCGCGATATTGTGTGGATTCAAGGCGATACCAAGTCCCAGTCCGTGGCGTCCGCTGGCCTCCATGACTTGGATGGGGCGGTCCCAGACCACGCCACTATCGGCTCTAATGAGGATTCGAGTTTCCGGCTTCTGAGCTTTCAGGTCGGCAAGAAGTTTATCGCACAGCGCGTAAAGAACCGAATCGGACGCCTCAGCCGGCGCGAGGAGTTCACCTCCCACATAGACCGCCCCTCCCCTGTCAATTTGAATCATCAACTCGTCACCCACCTCGATCACCTTCTCGCCTCCGGTGTAATCATTCGGGAGAATGAGTGGAATCGTTGTCTCGGGAGTGAAGATCAGAGTGATGGACAAGAAGAGGATCAGAATGAACGCCAGGTCTATCAGGGAAGTCGTGGCTTCAGTGAACGGATTGCGGAGACGCATTTCAGTCTCCTTCCGGACCGGCCAGAATTTCGCGCATGTCCGCCACTCGAGCAAGCAGGAAATGGCGGCCAATCATCCCCAGAATAGCGACCACAAGGCCGCAAACGGTCGTCACCATGGCGACATACATGCCGCTCGCCAGATTCTGCATGGTCACATGCTCCACCAGTGTCTGCTCCCGGAAAACCTGAACAAGCCCCACAACCGTTCCCAAAAGGCCCGCTGCCGGCGCCGCTGCAATCATCATGTCGAGAAAAAGAAAGCGGTTCTGGAGGCTCTCGATCTCGAAATCAATCGCTTGTCGAGGGTCAAGGTTTCCTGTCGCCGTCAGGTCGGCAACAGTCCCGCGCAAGCCTGCAAGAAAGCTTTTCTGGTGGAAACGGATGAGGTAATAGAGCGTTAGGCCAACGCCCAGGAACAGTAGGACCGCCTGAAAGAAATAAATCCATACATCGAATGCCCGAAACAGCACGATGAATATGCCAATCCGCTCCGACATCGTGACATAGCGCCCCGTTGCCGCAGTCTGAGCGAATGACACGCTGGCGTAAACCAAGGCAAGTAGACCCGTTGCGAGAGCCGCTCCGTAGAGCGTCCGTGAGGATTTTGCGCGCCATTGTTTCATGATCTATCTCCCATTGCTCATGAGTTTCTTCCGCCGTAATTTTATAGAATAAAATATAATAACTCCTCAGAACTTATGCAACAGAAATATCGGTAATTTGGCAATCCATTTGGTTCTCATGACTTGCGAGCCCTTTTTCTTGAATCCTGACAGCGATTTAGTGCAACGAAATGTGCCTGTTGCTCGTTCATACAGCGAGGGCTTTGCATCTCCTGCCCTCCAAAGCAATCTTAACACACTGTTATTCAACGAATAAAGCGGCCAATTGATTCGCCATGAACAGATGCGTGCTTTGGAGACTGACCTCGCCTTGCAATTCAACCAGAAAAATGCTAAATTACATTTCGTAGCTCGCCGGCATTCTGAAAGGAGCGTTTTCTCAGTCTCTGGCTAAGAATCTTCATTTGGAAAACCGTAGGTCCAAGTCAACGGTCTAGGCCACAGCCAAAGAATGCCTAATCCCGCGATGCTCCTAAACAGAAGCCGCCTTCTTCCGTTCTGCTCCCCAGGCCTGGTGGCCGTCATTCTTCTTTTGGGGCTTTCAAGCGAAAGCACGGCCAAGGTTGGCTTTCGTTGTTCCTTTGCGGACTCGCTGACGACCAACTATTTGGTCCGGCGGTTCCCCAAAGGACTTTCTCTTATTCCCCATCCCCTACTGCAACCTCCCTCTTCGACCGTCTATGTCGTCAAGACGGAAATTGACAGCGTTTTCAAACGCGCCTTCATCCACGAGCGCGTGTTTGAAGAGGACATCCGCCCTCCGACCATTCTGACCTACGACCAATACCGCGACCTTCGTCTCGCCCACGACATCCACAAGGCTTTCCGTGAGAATACGACGAGAGTTTTCAAGTTTCAGAAGAAGGGGAAGAGTGGCGAGGGGATTGCGATTGATGTTCCGTTCCGAATCAAGAGCCGCACATTCAAACGGATCTTCGGTGGAGAGCGCGTCGGTTTGCGCGTGAGCGGCGATATTAGCATTAACGGCCATGTCCGCCGACAGAAATTCTCCCAAATCCAGACCGTCAACAATCAGAACGCTTCCACTTCCTTCCTCATTGACCAAACTCAGCGCTTTACCATCGAAGGAAAGGTTGGCGAAAAGGTCAAAGTGCGGGTGGACCAGGACTCCGAACGCCTATTCGACTTCCAGAATGCCATCCGCCTGGACTACACCGGCGAAGAGGATGAGGTCATTCAATCCATTGAAGCCGGGAATATTGACATGCGGCTGGGGACACGCCTGGCCACTTTCTCCGGCCGCAACCAAGGTCTCTTCGGCCTGAAATCCACCGCGAAACTCGGCGCCCTCACCATGACCGGCATTGCCTCCCTCGAAAAGGGACAGAAGAATAAGCAACGCCCCAACACAGCGGCCGGTCAAGCCCGACCACCCTTTAGCGAGAAGGATTACCTTCGCGGCGTCTATTTCTTCCTCAGTGACACAACCCATATCTTCACCGATGTGGACAGTCGGCAAAAGACGCTGGCTGACTATCGGGACAACTACCGCCACTTCGTCAATCGAACCCATGTAGCGGCTGATTCGCTCTGGAACATTGCTTCCATTGAGGTCTATGTATCCAGCGAAACCTACCCCGGCGGTCAATCCTCAACACCGCTTCCAGGCAAGGCTGTCTCGTGGCCCTATCTCGCACTCCCACAACTCGACGATTCTCTTCAAGGAGATCAAGAGCATCAGAGCGGTCAATTCCGCCGTCTTGATTATGGCTCAGGTGAATACGATTTCGAGCGGGCGTTGGGTTACATCCGATTGCGCTCGGCGGTCGGCACGGCGGACATCCTGGCCGTGGCCTTCAGCACAATGGCGGGGGACACTTTTGGCACTTTGACCGCCAATCCAGACAGCGTGCGCTTACTGCTGTTGAAACCCGAGAATCCGCAGCCTTCCGACACGACTTGGAACCTCATGTTCCGGCATGTCTATTCGTTGAATGCCCAGGACATCTCGCCCGACAATTTCAAAATGGAGATTGTCCGGTCTGCCAGCAGTTCCAGCATTCCGGAAACGGGCCTTCCTGGCCTTAACGAAACTTATCTCACCACTTTTCGCTTCGACATGGAACAGACCACGGGAGGCCAGACACCCGACGGGAAAGTGGACAACTACGGTGCGCTCATCCGTTACGACCGTGGCGAAATCCATTTCCAAGATCTCACTCCCTTCTGCCCATCTGGATTCTGGGACGGTGGGAGTGGAACGGACTTCATCACCTACCCCCTCCCGGACTCCGGTTCGTACCGACACTGTGACCTCTACACAAAAACGGAGTCTGTCATCCGATCACAAAGTGCTTTCTGGGAGTTCAACACGGAGTTTCGAGGCTCGCGCTCGGTCTATGACTTGGGGCCGCTCGTATTGGAAGGTTCCGAAGAGGTCATCCTCAACGGCGTCCACCTTCAGCGCGGAGCCGATTACACGATTGACTATATGTCCGGTCAGCTCCGCATTCTGAACGAGGCTGCCAAGGCCGAAAACGCCGACCTCGAAATCCTCTACGAAAGCGGTACCCTCTTTCAACTTGAACGCAAGACTCTCCTTGGACTCCGGGCGGAGTATGGTCTATGGGAGAACTCCTACATCGGCGGCATGTGGCTTTACCTCAACGAAAAGCCACTCGAGCGGCGCGTCCGCATTGGAGCGGAACCGATTCGCAATACTCTCTATGATCTCAATACAAGCCTCACATTCCGTCCCTACTTCCTCACGCGAGCGGTGGATATGCTGCCGCTGGTGACAACAGAAACTCCATCTGAAGTGAAGGTAGATGCCGAGATCGCGCGCGTTTATCCGAATCCAAATTCAATGGAGAACCGCGCCACCTGCGATGTTGGAGGTCTCGCGTATCTGGACGATTATGAAAGCGCGCGGCGGTCCGTTCCTCTCGGCATTCTCCGCCGCCAGTGGTCGCTCTCCTCGATCCCCGCAGATCCGGGAATTGACTCTCCAAGAGGACGGATGATTTGGTATAATCCGACCGTGCGGCAGCAGGTGCCCGTCAAAGAAGTCTTTCCTGATCGCGAAGTAAACGAAAATGTAGCGAACACCCTGCAGTCCTTGAACATCGTTTTCCGACCTGACACGACAGGAGGGGATGCGACGAGAAGCTGGGGAGGCGTGTTGCGCTATTTAGGCGAGGCCTATGCAGACCAAACGCTCTCGAAATTCCTCGAAATCTGGGTCAAGTGGAAAGACAATTGTGCGGGCAATGACGAAGGTAAAATGGTTGTGGATATTGGTCAGATTTCGGAGGACGCTCTCCCAGACGGCCAAATGAGCACGGAAGACCGCCCCGAGCCTGGCCAGCCGCAGCCCGGCGAGTCGAACTTTGACCCACGCTGGGAATATGGAAATGGGATCATCAACGGCCCTCAAGAGGACACCGGTATTGACGCCATCGCCGGCCCAAGCGACTCCGCTTACTGGAACGGCGTGACCCGCCCGAAGGTCCCCTCAAATGATGACTGGCATTATGACGCCGGTTCGGACTACTTCGAATCCATCAATGGAACTGAGGGCAACCTGAATGATGAAAGCGGGAACTACCCCGACACGGAAGACCTGAATAACAATCAGGTACTCGATATTCAGAATAACTATTTCTCTTACGATTTCTGGCTTTCCGACACCTGTCACTACATTACCGGAGGGCAGTCGAATCAATATTGCTGGCGGCTGTTCCGAATTCCGCTCGCGGAGTACAGCCGTAAGATCGGCAATCCAACGATGACTCAGATTCGGTTCGTGCGGCTTTACTTGACAGGAATGCCTGGCGAGAAGCACATCGAAATCGTCCAGCTCGATATCGTGGGGAATGAATGGCAACAGATCTTTCAAGAAGACTCTGTCGAGCGCGTGAGTGTAGCGGTCATTAACAATCACGAGAACCCGGGCTATGTGAGTCCCCCGGGCGTGCAGGGCGAAATTGATCCCATCTCGGGCGTTCGCACCAAAGAGCAGTCTCTGGTCCTCAAAATTAACCAGCTTCACAATAATCCAATGGAACCCCATCGGGGAGAAGGTTGGGTTGCAAAGAACCTTTACACGAACATCAACCTTCTCGAATACCGTCGCCTCAAGATGTTTGTCCATGGCGGCGGCATTGATCCGGCGATATTCCCAGACGACAAACTCGAGCTGGTCTTGCGCCTGGGCCAAACCTATTCCGACATTTTCAACAACTACTATGACATCATCAAAGCCGTTTCCCCCGGGTGGGCTTCCTCCAACACGATTGATATCGCCCTCAACGACTTGACAAGACTCAAAACGCTGCGTGATGTGGAACCCGACACCGTGGACTATTTCTCCAGTCTGTTGGACTCCGCGACGACCGTCGCCATCAAAGGCAATCCCCAACTGTCACGCATCGGTTTTTTTGCTCTGGGTGTCCGCATCACCGGAGACATGAGGCCCGTTTATGATCAAGAAATCTGGGTGGATGAACTGCGCGTCTCCGAAATCTACAAGGACCCGGGGACCGCCGCCGATGTCAGCAGTCAGGTGAAGCTGGCGGATTTGGCCACAATTAATGTAGGCTATGAGACCCGCGACGCCGATTTCCACAATGTCAACACGCGTATCGGCGACCAATGGTCGCGACAAGCACAAAGGGCCTCCGCTTCCCTCGCTTTGGACAAGTTCTTTTTAGGAAAATGGGGCATCCGCCTGCCGCTCTCCATGAACTATTCCCAGTCAGAACAAACGCCAAAGTACTTCCCAAATTCTGATTTTCGCATAGACCCCGACCATGCCCCCGACAGTATCAAAACGATAGATCAAGACTACGGTTTTCAGACGAGTTTCTCGCGAACGGGCAGCGGTCAGTCTCCCTGGTTAAGCTATACCATTGACCGCCTCACCGGCGGCTATTCCCTCAGCCACAGCAAGGGGAGCAGCTTCTCAGACATTACCAATCGCAGCAAAGCGCGAAGCGGCAACCTTGCCTACAACCTGCCCCTGAACCGTGGTCAAGGGATTGCGCCTTTATTCTTCCTGCGCAGCATTCCATTCATTGACAAGCTTGGTTCCACACGATTTTACTATATGCCAACCAAGTTCAACACCAGCATGGATGCCAGCGAGGCCTCCGGCCATCTGGAACGGCGGGATGGAGTGGTCACGAATTCGCGCACCTTCTTCGTCAATCGCACTGTCGGGACAGGCTTCAACTTCTTCGAGCCTCTCACAGTGGACTACGGGCGCACCCTGCGGTCCGACCTTAGCGGTGGAGATTGGGGAGACTTGATGAAAGCGTACTTCGGTCGCTCCACCGACATGTCCCAGAATTTCAGTTCTCTCTACAATCCAAGCTTTGTCCCATGGCTTCGCTCCGATTTCAATTACGGTGCAAATTATCACTGGTCAAGGGGCAATTTGTCCCAGCGAAATGCCGAGAGCATCTCGATCCAGCGCACCTTGGGAGCAGACTTCCAACTGGATCTTTACCAGCTCCTGGGTGAAGCCAAGACAGCAGAACCACGAGAGTCATCACCCGAAAGTCGTGGAGGAACGCCCTCCGTTCCGCTTGGAGAGTCATCGCCCGACAGCGTCAAAGCACCTTCCGACACAACGAAAGCCGCTGCGCCTCCGTCGAAGGGCAGGATGAATCCTTTGCAAGCCTTGCTGAATCCCTTGCGGAAAATCTCGAGCATTCTGGATCCGATTACGCTGGGTTACCAGCAGGGGCGGTCGCATGCGCAATCGGCGACGCTCGGTCAAGCCGATTGGGGCTATCAATTCGGTTTGACGCAGAATCCCGGAACGGATACCGTCGGCGGCTATGTGCAGGTGCCTTCCATCACGAAATCGGACGAGTATAATGCCCGCACGGGGCTGCGCATCAGCAAAAATATTCGCGTTGGTCTGACTCATTCCGTGAAGCTCTCCTCCACGATTTCGAACGCGAGCACCGGCTCCCGCGAACGAACCGTCTTCTACATGAGCGATAAACAAGGGAAAGTGACAGTACTGCCCTCTTTTGACTGCACCTTCGATTGGTCCGGTCTCGCCTCAGCCCCTCTCTTCAGCAAGGTCGCCGAATCCGTAAGTCTCAACAATGCGCTTTCAGGCCGCGTACGCGAGACATGGACGGGAAGTGCCAGCCGGGTCACGGGCAAGTCCTACACTCGGCAATGGAATCCATTGGTGGGAGTCAATATCACTTGGAAAGGGGGAGTGGATTCGCAGATTCGCTATAATCGCGGCAATACTTTTGATGACCAGGTGCAGACCTCCACCAAGAAGCGCTCCAGCGACCAGCAAATTTCACTGACTGTCGGCTACAGCATCCGCACCGGCTTCAGTGTCCCTCTCATCTTCATCAAGAAACTGCGCCTCACCAACCAAACGAACATTTCGCTCTCGTTCGACTACCGGTCCGCCAAGGCCGAGTACACTCCCAGCGGCGCGTTCACGGTTCAAAGTGAGACAAGTTCGTGGAACTTGACCCCGCGCCTTACCTACACCTTTTCGAACGCGGTTGACGGACAGATTTACACGCAAATCAGCACGAATGATGACAAGATCCCGCCGCGCAAATCCCGCAGCTTTGAATTTGGTGTGCAGGTGAATGTCGCTATTCGCGGGTAGACCCTTGCCGAAGCGGCTCCCCAGGCCGCCCGGAAAAAAATTGTAAGAACTCCTC
>DYHQ01000072.1 GCA_020724065.1 Candidatus Puniceispirillum sp.
CATAATAGCGCCCAAGCTGACCAAGCGCCCTCCCTTTGTTTCCCCATGCCACCGGGTCGTTGGGGTCAAGCTGGATTGCCCTTTCGAAAGCCACAAGCGCTACATAATAGCGCCCAAGCTGACCAAGCGCCCTCCCTTTGTTTCCCCATGCCACCGGATCGTTGGGGTCAAGCTGGATTGCCTTTTCGTAGGCCTGAAGTGCTTCCTCATAACGCCCGAGCACGGCATCTTCTTCTCCCTTACTATTCCAGTCCACGCCAAAGTCGGAGTTCAGCTGAATCGCCCTTTCACGAGTCTCGAGCGCTTCATGTTCTCGTCCAAGGACTTCAAGCGCCCTGCTCTTCTTATACCAGGCCTCTGCAAAGTCAGGCTCCAGCCGAATCGCCTCTTCATAGGCCTTTAGAGCCTCATCATGACGCCCGAGGCTGTCAAGCGCCATTCCTTTATTGTACCATGCCTGGGCATCCCGCGGCAAATTTTGGCGCGCACAGACCACGAAAACAGTTGCAAAGCAGATCAGGATGCACAGACTTGGGATTGGAATCAACCGCAATTTCATGAAACCTCCCTTCCGTATCATTTCTTGAAAGCCCTCGACATGACTTTCAGAGTCAAAAGACTGAAACCTCTTGCAGTTGGCTGTTGGACAAGGGATCTGAGTACCTTGTGATTTCGACTTACTCTTGAGAATCACTGTAGCCGATCAATCATGAAATTTGGTGTTTCTTTCATCGGTTCGCGTTTTCGCTGCGAGACCAGAAAAGGAGGCAAAAATAACGACTACAGAGGCAATGTTCACCACCGACCAGACCGAGCGTCCCAAGTGAAGAGGGAATACCGGATTGTAGATGATGGCTCCGATGCCGAAGACCCATGCCCAAGATTGATTTCGTGATTTGACGGCTTCAAAAACATAGTAAGCACAAATGCCGCAAATAACCCAGCGCAACAGAATGTAATAGCCATAAGGATTTGGCATCAAGGCCACGAGAAGCATGATTATCGCGATGATACGGGCCATTATGTTCCGGGCAGATCGGGGGATCTGCCTCGGCGATGTATGTAGGGGCGGTTCTGTGACCCGCCCAAGGCTATGGGTCGGCTGCAACCCCCGATTGCCCCGATTTAATCGGGGGTTGAATCGGGGGCGACACCGCAGGAAATTCTCAGTACTGGCTCTGAGCAACTGCGCTTTCGGTGGAAGATTCAAGCCGACCACGCTTGGAAAAGAGAATGGCAGCAGTCAGAATCGCGAGCGCGAGGACGACGACAATCCATTTGCTGCTTGAGTGCTGCAGCGCCACAGTGCTCGGGGCGACTAAAATCGAAATCAAATTCATCACCTTAATCATCGGATTCAGCGCCGGGCCTGCGGTGTCTTTCAGCGGGTCGCCGACGGTGTCGCAAATGACGCCTGCCTTGTGCGCGTCCGACCCTTTCCCGCCGAGATAGCCGCCTTCAATTTTCTTCTTGGCATTGTCCCATGCGCCGCCCGTGTTCGCCATGAAGACGGCCATCAGTTGTCCCGCCAGAATCGCGCCTGCAAGAAATCCACCCAGCGAATAGGGACCCAGCCAGAAACCCACCAAAATCGGCGCAAACACGGCCAAAAGCCCGGGCCCCAAGAGTTCCCTTTGAGCAGCCGCCGTGGAAATCGCCACGCAGCGTGCGTAGTCGGGTCTGCCCTTTTCGCCGACGCCCGTGTATTCCCATATTCCAGGAATGGTGCGGAATTGCCTGCGGACTTCTTCTACAAGCAGCACCGCTGCGCGTGACACCGCGCGAATCGCAAAAGCCGAGAAGAGAAAGGGCACCGCGCCGCCGATGAGCAGGCCGATAAAGACATCCGGCAAGTTCACTTGAATGTTTCGCGTCAGAATGGTGATGTCCTTCATCGCCACCGTGTCTATGAACGAGCGGTAAAGAGCCACAGCCGCGATGACCGCTGTTGCGATAGCGAATCCCTTCGTCAATGCTTTCGTCGTGTTGCCGACCATATCGAGACGCGAGACGATGTGATGGGCGGCTTTGTTTTCGCTTCCATCCGCGTTTTTCAGTGCACCGGACATTTCAAAAATGCCATTGGCATTGTCGGAAATCGGTCCATAGGTGTCCATCGCGAGCACATAGCCAGTGGTGGCCAAAAGGCCGAGACCGGTCAGCGCAATGGCGTAGGCGGCCATAGACGGAACCGGAAAGATCACAAAGGCCGCAAAGATGGTGGCAGCGATGGACACAATGCCCCACACCGAGGATTCAAGCCCTTCGGCAAGACCCGAAAGAATCATCGTGGCTGGGCCCGTCTTTGCCGATGCGGCAATGTCGCAGACCGGTTTGTGTTCAACGGCGGTGAAATACTCCGTGAGCTTGCCGATGACCTGCGTCAGCACAATGCCGAAGAAAGTCGCCAAGAACGCCCGCCACCAGAAATTCTCGAGCACGCCGTGCAGTTTGATGTACTCCGCAGATGCGCCTGCAGGAAACGGGGGAAGCGAAAGGTCTTTGAAGACAATGAGCGAAACAATGAGAAATCCCAGCGAGGCAAAGAAGGCCGAAGTGAAGAAACCGACATTCATGGGATGCATCGGATTCATATTCGGGTCATCTTTTCCCCGCACCGCGAGCACGCCCAAAATCGAGGCCACGACTCCGACTCCACGCACGAGAAGGGCGTAGATGACGAGCTTTAGCGTGAAAATCGCTGTGAAAGTGTTGCCGATAAGCGAGCCAAAACCTGCATGCTGCAATCCGCTGCCGACCGCTGCCGCAAGAATGATCGCCGCAACGAGCGTTACTTCGTAGGACTCGAAAACGTCCGCGGCCATTCCGGCGCAGTCGCCCACATTGTCGCCGACATTGTCAGCAATGGTGGCGGCGTTACGCGGGTCGTCTTCCGGAATTCCGGCCTCCACTTTGCCGACCAAATCCGCGCCGACATCCGCGGCCTTCGTGTAAATGCCACCGCCGACACGCATGAAGAGTGCCGCCAGCGACCCACCGAAGCCGAATCCCACCAGTACGAACATCGCGTTCTCTTGGAAGAGCATGAAAGTAATTGTCGCGCCAAGGAGTCCGAGACCGACCGTGAACATGCCTGACACAGCTCCAGCTTGAAAAGCGATTTCGAGCGCACGCTTGAAGCTCGTCAACGCCGCATGCGCAACGCGCACATTGCCGCGCACCGCGACGCCCATGCCCACATAGCCCGCCATGTACGAAGCGGTCACGCCCAGCAGAAAGGCGAGGGACACTCCAAGCCCGAGCATTGTGGAAATACCGGGACTAACAGGCTCCATAAAGGCATACTGGCTCTTGTAAAGGAAGAATAGGCCAATACCGAGGGCAACAACAAATGGCGCCATCGTTTTCACTTGGCGTGCGAGATACGCCATCGCACCTTCTTGGACGGCCGCGGCCACACCGCGCATGCGTTCGCTTCCTTGATCCTGTTTGACGGTCTTAAGCCACCAATAGGCGCCGAAGGCAAGAGCGACCAGTGCTGCACCCAAAATGATAAATAGCGGCCCCCAAGCGGCATCGCTGAATGGAAGCTGAATCGCTTCACCAGCAGCTTCATGAGATGTGGTCGTCATTGTGGGCGGACTTCCCGTGGGTGGCGAGCCTCGCTGCTCAGCAAACAACTTCGGGCCGGCCAGAATTATGACGGCAATAGCTGTCACCAGAAATATGAGGAGCCCTGTCTTCATCTTGCGGCTCCTCGATGCGCGACGAGAGAACAAATGAGCGTTTCGCATGGCACGCCTTCATTCAACAGTCAATTTACAGTAGAAGAATTAGACAGCTTAATATAGCACACCCTTCTATGAAATGCAAGAGAAATTCTCTGCAGAAACGCCGTAGCAGGCCCAACCGAGAAGATTTGCGGTTCCGTGAAAATATGCTATCTTTATGGCCATGCTTGCTTCCATTGATTGGGCGATTATCATCGCCTACAACGTGCTGAGCCTCGTGGTCGGCATCGTCATGACGCGGCGCGCTCATCGCTCGACCGAAGAATATTTTCTGGCCGGGCGCGCGCTACCGTGGTGGATCGCCGGAACCTCGATGGTCGCGACAAGCTTCTCGTGCGACACACCGCTTTATGTGACCAAGCTCGTGCGCACCATGGGCATTTATGAGAACTGGCAATGGTGGTGTTTTGGAATCGGGTCGCTCTTTTCAACTTTCTTCTTGGCCCCGCTATGGCGACGCTCTAGGGTGCTCACCGACATCGAACTGACTCAGCTTCGCTATGGTTCCGGAACCGAGGCTAAGCTCTTGCGCGGTTTTCGGGCGCTGTGGCTCGCGCTGCCTATCAATGTGATTGCGATGGGCTGGGTGATCTTGGCTATGGCAAAAATCAACGCGGCGGCGCTCGGCTGGGAGAAGCTCGATTCGATTTGGCTCTTTGCAGGGCTTACTTTCTTCTATACACTCCTGAGCGGCATGTGGGGTGTGGCCCTGACCGACCTCGTCCAATATGCTATCGCTCAGGGCGGCGCGATTATCTTCGCCATTTATGCTGTGCAGCAGGTCGGCGGGCTCCAAGCATTGCATCACCGGATCACAACTTCCATCTCGCAGCCCGATTTACTGAACATGGCACCCTCTCATGGCAGCGGAACCATTTTTTCCGCCGACTTCTGGACACCCGCGTTCATTGGGTTCATGACCTACATTGCCGTGACTTGGTGGGCGAATGTGAACTCCGACGGCGGCGGCAAAGTCATCCAGCGACAGAACTCCTGCAAGAATGAGCAACACGCGCTTCTGGCGACGCTCTGGTATAGCCTGACGAACCTCGCTTTTCGCACTTGGCCGTGGGTGCTGGTGGCGCTCTGCTCGATGCTGATTTATCCGACAATCGCCGATCCAGAAATGGCTTACCCACAGCTCATGATGGAAATTCTGCCCTTTGGCCTGAAAGGGCTTCTCCTCGCCTCACTTCTGGCCGCCTTTATGAGCACAATATCTTCACAGCTCAATTGGGGTGCGAGCTATCTTGTCCACGATTTCTACCGTCCTTTCTTGGCGAAAGGCAAACCTGAGAGTCATTACCTTTGGGCGAGCAAATTCGCTACAACTGCGGTGTTGGCAGGTGCCGCGCTCGCCGCCTACTTGACCACGAGCGTCACCGAGGCATTCAAGTTTGTCATTGCCTTTGGAGCGGGCACAGGCCCTGTCTATGTGCTGCGTTGGTTCTGGTGGCGCATCAATGCCTGGAGCGAAATCAGCGCGATGGTGGCATCGAGCGCACTCACCTTGATTTTGCTTTCCTTCCCAGTGAGTTTCGGTGTGCGCCTCCTAATCATCACTTTCGGCTCTGCGGTCGTGTGGGTTGCGGTGACATTAGCCACCCCCCCTGCGCCGATGGCTGCCTTGGCCGAGTTCTTCCGCCGAACGAAACCTGTGGGGCGATGGGAACCCGTGCGGCAATGGTCCCGCGCGCATGGTCAAATCACTCCGAAGTCAGCGAGGATTTCTTCGGCTCTTCTTGGCTGGATTTGGGGTATGGCACTCGTGATTGGATTGACTTTGGGAATCGGCTACACCGTTCTGCTGAGGTTTCTACCCGCCGCATTGTGGTATGTCGTTGCCATAGTGGGTGGGATCGGATTGCGGAAGGCAGGATTCCTCAGAACAAAGGGATGAAAGCCAAAGGATGAATCCCGCACGGGCGACCAATGCCTCGGCGGAGAAGAGATGAAGAAAGTTCGCGTCGTAGTGTCGCATGCGGCAACCTACGTAGACGCACTGAAAACAAAGAAAGGCGGGCGGCGCGATGACGAGCGGCCCGTGTGGATTTGGTGCACGAATGCCGAAGGCAAGAGCGGATGGGTGCCACAGTCCTATTTGCGAATCGAAGGAATGCGGGCGACTCTGCTGTGCGACTATGATGCTTCCGAATTGACGGTCACGCCAGGTGAGATTCTGACTGTGGGAACCGAGGAGAGCGGCTGGCTGTTGTGCGTCAATGCGGCGGGTCAGCGCGGATGGATCCCCGCACGAAATGTGGTGGAGTTCATCGCGCAGTAGAATTTGGCCAAAGAGAAAGGGTCGGCACTTCATCAAATGCCGACCCTCGCGATGGGTGATGCCGAAGACTATTTCATTAGAATCATCTTCTTCGTTTGAGAAAACGAACCTGCCGTCAGCGTATAGAAGTACAACCCAGAGGGCAAATTGTCCGCTCGGAAAGTGGCGTGATGTTCCCCTGCGGCAAGTCGTCCTTCGACGAGTGTCGCTACTTCTTTGCCTGTGATGTTGAAGACCTTCAGATGAACTTCACATGCTTCCGGCAGGGCGAAGGCGATGTGGGTTTCAGGATTGAATGGATTGGGATAGTTATCTCCAAGACGATAATCGGAAAGCAGGGCAGTGTCGTGACCACTCATGCTCGCCGAACAGACATAATCGTCGTGGACTGTACGAACACCATTGATGTCCACATCCACAAGACGGTACTCATACACAATCCCGGCTTGAACGGAGTTATCGGTATAGCTGTAGCTATGGCCGCTGGGAGTATTTGCCGCGGATACCTGGGCCAATTCGGCGTAGACGGTTGAACCCGCCGTGCGACGCTCGATTTCCCAAAGGCTCAAGTCGCTTTCAGAAGCTGATTGCCATGTCAGAAGAATGCCAGTGGCGCTCGCCCGTGCTTCAAAGGAAGTCAGTTCAGCGGCAAGAGGCCAATCAAAGGTTTCACTGACGCAGACGGAATCAACTGCCTCCAAAGTCAGGCTGCTGACCACCAGGTCCTGCGATACCGTACCTTCACAGGGCTCGACACCCTTCGGCCACAGGCCGTGGCTACAGATATGAATAGTCACAGGCGGCGAAGCAAGCGGTTGCGTTACAGTGAATTCGGCATGTCCCGTCCCATCGGTGAACAATTCAGACGCGCTTGGCGTCCCGCCGTCGGCTGAAATAAGCAGCTTCACACCGCCAAGAAGAAGATTGCCGACGCTCAAGGCCTTGGCTCCGCGCACAAGCTGAATATCTACGGTTAGAATCGCGTCTCCACCGACAATTTCAAAAGAGGCAGTCGTCAAGAGCTGATCTCCGGCCAGAATCACATTCTTAGCGATTCCATCCGTGAGTCCCAGTGCATCGAGAACTTCGTCATTGGCGGCATCGTTCAACACAAGATCCGTATGGTCAACCGTATTGACATAAGGATACACGGGAGGATCAGTGAGATTAGGATACCCCTTGCCCGCGTTGATATGATAGTAAGGTACACCGTAGTCGGGGCTGCTTGGGTTCCTTTCAGGGCTCATTTTCCAGAGCGCCAATTGCATGGCATCGTCGTCAAAGACCGAAGCCGAAGGATACCAGGTCATGATATATCCAATGGCTGGAAATTGTTCGGGATATAGCGGATTGACAACCTCATCGGCTATGTCAACGCAGTACGGATCCTGATAGAGCCAATGCGAAATATCCAAGCAGTAGGCATACAGGAATTCGCCCGGGGTACAGCTATTGGCGAATTGAAGCACTCCCATCGAGGAGCCTAAAGTCCCGCCGGGCCAATTGACGGATCCCGGATTTCCGCCGCCATTGATCAAGCCGATGTAGTCTATAGTGCAGACTTCATCAAGTGAGGAACCTTTGCTGAGCGGATCCGTCGGCGGCATTCCTCCAGGGCTTGGGCCCACCGATGCATAGGAGTAGCTGAACACTGCCATCAAACCAGCGACAAACATCCATTGCAGAACTTTTTTCATCTTTCCTTCTCCTTAGCATGAACGACGCGATACAATATCCATACATCATTCTAACAGACATCCTCTCGACAGGGGCTCTCCCAATCTCATGCACTCGGGCCCGACCTACCTGCCAGCCTTAATATACGCAATCTATGACGCAAATGCAAGTAAATAATGAACTTAAAGTGACTTTTTAAAACGACTTGACGACCGAAATTGACTCTGTAACTTGGCACAAATCCTAAATGGTTTGGCTGCAATGAATTGGAGGCTGAAATTCTATCTTGGACTCGAAAATTGCCGATGTCCAATGAAGTGCCGCCGGAGGGTCATCAAAGATTGCTATCCCCGCAAATCTGTGGGAATGCTTCTGAGAAAAGAGGCATCGTCACGGCAATGGAATTGGCCGGACCCGGTCAGTGGTCTTGATTGAATGCTTCATTGCGGAAACGGCGCATCGCGGTTGACATTGCCTCAAACAAGGAATATATTTCAAAGGGCTATTCATTGACGGATCGTTCTTTCATTGTCAGGTTTGCGCTACTTGTAAATGGACATTCTCCAACCCTCCCGCGCGCAGCTCTCCCGTTGGGCTTCTCTTGAAGAAAAAAAATACCGGCGAGAGCATCGGCAATTTCTTATTGAAGGCGAACTCTGCGTTCGCGAAGCCTTGGCGGCTCGGGCGCCTTTGGAGGCTCTCATCGTTGCACGCGAACATCAGGTGCGCTTCGAAACGCTTATCCGAAGTGCCAAGAGACCGGCTTTCGTCGCGAATGCTCAAGATTTTGCGCGTCTCTCATCCGTGGAGTCATCCCAAGGGATTTTGGCTGTTGGCAATTTCTTTGAGCTGCCGCCGCGAAAATCGAATGTAGCCGTGCTTGCGGAGCAAGTCGCTGATCCCGGAAATTGCGGAACACTCTTGCGCACGGCCTGCTTTTTCGGCGCATCGGTCGTGATTTTCGGTAAAGGCTCGGCGGAGCCGTGGAATCCGAAGGTCGTGCGCGGCTCGATGGGTGCGATTTTTCGGCAGCCTTTCAAAGAAGAAGAAAACCTTGCTGAATTTGTGCGAAACTGGAATGGCGACAGCATAGCCGCTGTGGCTCATGGCGGCGCCCCGCTCCAGAACCTCGGCCAACTCGCGTCGCCCATTTTGCTCGTTCTGGGTCACGAGACCCGTGGACTTTCGGCAGAGCTGGCAAAGGCGTGCACGCATCGTATGACCTTGCCGAGCTCTGGAGAGGCTGAGTCGCTGAACCTTGCAGCCGCCGCGGCAATTTTCCTCTATGAAATCACGCGACGAACCGATTCGTAGCGCCCAGCTTGCTGGGCTAGAAAAGTCGCTTACGATAAGATATACCAACTTGGGCAATGTCACTCTCCCGAATCACAATGACACATTTCGGTCGCGAAATTCCTGCAGCATCATAGCCCAGCAAGCTTGGCGCTACACATTCCACATATCTTCCGTTGTCAGGTTTGCATTTACCCAAATGCTGAGGATGACTCAACAAGGAAGCCTTTTCGCAAACAGCACCAACCACCACCATGCCAATTTCAGAAATCCAAGTTGACATCGGCCTGCTTTGGAACGAGACGGAAATCACAGGCGAGCTTGTAGGTGATTTTGAGATTCGCACCACCGACACGTCCGGAAAATCCGTGTGTCTTGAGAGCATCTCTCGAGACTTCCATGCTCGTGCAATTTTCCCTCGAAAGGAATTGACTTTCGGCATTCGCTTGCAAGAGAGCCTCTCGCACAAACGCGCCCGCGAAGTCCTGACAAACGCTTTGGCCGTCTCGCAATCCTTCAAAGGCGAGGTTGTTGAAGCAGGAGTGAGTTGGGGCGAGGGACTCGATGGGCGCGTTTGGTGGCCGATTCTGCAGGCGGGCTCTCTGCATGATGCCGAGGAATTTCTCGACGAACTCCGAAGCAAAACATCTCTCGAACCGCTGTCTCTTTCCATCGTCACGATGGGAGAGAGGAACGATGCACCCTTCGAATTCGCAATCGGTGTAGAAAAGCGAGAAGCGACTCGCGTTTCCTGCGTCCCGCGCAGGCAAGACAGTCCCTTCTATTTGCATGACATTCCCATCGGGCGAGGATTTCATTGGGAGCGGCACGAGCGACTTAGCTATCGCGGCGAGCTTCATCTTTTTGCATCCCGCGGCGATGGGTTGACCGCCATGAACCGAATTCCACTCGAAACCTACATCCGCAGCACCGTTTTTTCGGAAATGGGCCCCGACCTCCCCGATGCTTTCTTGGCCGCTCAAGCCGTCGCGGCGCGCTCCACCGTTTTGGCAACCGCCAACCGGCATCATCGCGGCGAGGGCTTTCATCTGTGCAATGATGATCATTGCCAATGCTATCAAGGTGTCCTGCGTGAGCCGCAAGTCATCAGCCCGGCGCTCGGAGAAACCGAAGGAGAAATTCTCGTTTCTAACGGCAGGCCGGTGGATGCGCGCTATGCGAAATGCTGCGGCGGCGTCAGCGAGACTTATGAAGCAGTTTGGGGCGGGGAAGGCCATCCCTATTTTATTTCGCGTCCCTGCGGCGAATTCGAGACCGCTGATTTGACCCAAGAGCAGAATATGCAGGAGTTCCTCTCCCAAAGAGCTCCCGCTTTCTGCAATGATGAGCTTCACGCTTATCCCGAGCGATGGAGAGAGGAGAGCTATTTCCGTTGGCAGCGGGAATATAACGCATCGGAACTTCAAACGCTTATCGAGGCCAAAGTCGGGATTGAAGTAGGAACGGTGCGCGAATTGCGGCCTATCAAGCGCGGCGCTTCCGGTCGCATCCTCATTTTGGAGATTGTCGGAAGCAAACAAACGCTCAGGATTTACCGCGAGCTCGAGATTCGGCGAGTGTTGTTCCTCTCGCACCTGCCATCTTCGTGCTTCATTGTGGAAACCGAGGGCAAAGGCCCGGACAAATTTCGACTGATAGGCGCCGGCTGGGGACATGGCGTGGGACTGTGTCAGCTCGGCGCCGCCGCCATGGCACACAAAGGCCGGAGCAAACAGCGAATTCTGGAGCATTATTATCCAGAAACAAAGCTCTTCTCTATCACATGAGAAAAGCCGCCAATGATTGACACACACGCACATCTATTCTGGCAGGATTTCGATGAGGATTTGCCCGCCGTTTTGGAACACGCCAAAGACGCCGGAGTTTCGCGCGTGATTACGGTGGCGTTGGACAAAGAGACGGGGCAAGAATGCTTGGAGATTGCGGCGGCGCATCCGGATATGGTAGCCGCCACAATCGGTGTGCATCCTTCCGATGTTCAGCAGGCGACAGAAGATGATTTGCTTTGGATCGAAGCGCAGGCGGGAGACCAGCGCGTCGTGGCGATTGGCGAAATTGGATTGGATTATTATCGCGGCGAGACGAACATTTCGCAGCAAGAGGCGCTATTCGAGCGGATGTTAGATTTGGCGCGGCAACTTGCACTGCCCGCAATCATCCACCATCGAAAAGCAGGAACGCGAACGCTCGAAATCATCCGGCAAAGCGGCGTGTCGCGAGGAGTCTTTCACTGCTTTTCCGAAGGGATTGAATTCGCCCGTGAGGCGCTTGACCTCGGCTTTCATATTTCGTTCACCGGAAACATCACCTATGCAAAGTCTCGCTTGACGGAGGTCGCGAAGTTTGTCCCTTTGGAGCGGCTGCTTCTTGAAACAGATGCGCCCTTCATGCCACCAGTGCCCTATCGAGGCAAACGGTGCGAACCGCGAATGGTGCGCGAAATCGCGATGAAGCTTGCCGAAATCAAGCAGGTGGATTTCGAGACCGTGGACCGCATCACGACCGAGGCGGCTATCAAACTTTTCTTTTCATGAAGTGGGTTCAGAGCGAGGAACAAAAAACCCTCGGCCTGTTCGTCGAGGGTTTGTTTTTATTGGCTAATCCGCGAGAGGAG